>DWYO01000019.1 GCA_019118725.1 Candidatus Parabacteroides intestinavium
CAATATTTTAAGCAACGGTTTCTCTTGTTTCTCTCGATTTTTCTCTTCGTAAGAGATGAATTCGCACGGGCAAAGATAAACATAAAAGTGAATATACAGATAAAAAATGGGGAAAAATTGTTCGTCACATTTGTGCCTATCCTCTACGAGGGTGAAATCGAATAATCTTTTACAAGTTATAAAATATTCCTTTTCATGGGACCTTATTGGTAAATTATCCGTGGAGTTAATGGATTTATTTCTTCTTCCGAATAGGACGGTGGAACCGTCCAACTTTGCTTAACCGTTGCGTGCTGCGGAGCAGTACCTTCGGTAAACGTGCTATATATATGCTTTCGACCTCGAAAAGGGGTCGAACTGGCGCAAGTGTTGCACCTTTTTGAAGTGTCAGAGAAGGAGAGATGATTGTATTCCCGCAGGTACCGCTACGCGGCACGCAGCGGTTAAGCAAGGTAAGACCTCTCCGAGGTCTCTTACTTATATACCATGCGAAGTATAAACTTAACTCTTCCATTGCTTCGCTTCGCCTCCTCTATAAGTAAAGGACAAAAAATAGATTGATTGTCAAGGTTTTATGTTTTAAATATCTTTCTCTGTTTTAAAAAAGGTATTCCGAAAGGAGGAGAGAAACGATTCATCTCTTACGAAGAGATGTATTATCAAGAGAGGAAGAGTTATACTTATATTATATATATAAACACATTTTGCTGTATCTTTGTGAGAGAATCTAAAAACTATTCAGATCATGAAAAAGAAAATCGCAGGCTTTATTGTTATGGCTCTCTTGTCCGTGGGGCAGGTATTGGGGCAGACTCACGAAGTGCGGATGTTTTCGCACCGGGGCGGACGTATGGAATTCGATGAGAACACGAGAGTAGCTTTCGAGCGAAGTTACGAGGCGGGGTACCGGGGCTTTGAAACGGATATCCGGATGACAAAGGATGGCGAATTGGTTATTATGCACGACAATTCGTTGGAGCGGACCACTAACGGAAAGGGGGAAGTGGAGGAATTGACGCGGGTCGATATTGAGCGGTTAAGGACCAAACAGGGAAACAAAATCCTGTTCTTGGATGAGTTACTTGATTTTCTGAAAGATAAATCGGGATTGTATGTTGAGTTTGAGATGAAGACCCATCCGGCTTCGGCTTATCCGGAGGAGCGTCTTGCCGAGTATTGCGATAAATTGTATAATCGGGTGATGGCAAAACGTCCGGCCGATGCTCTCTATGTCTTTACCTCATCCGATTACCGGGGATTGCGTTACTTGCAAGCTCATCATCCGGATGCGGAGTTGCTCTTGATAACCTCGAAACCCTGTAATCAGGAGACCATCGATTTGTGTAAAGCTTTGGGTATAAAACGCTTGGGGGCTACGATGAATGGAACTAGTCGGGAGAATGTCCGCAAAGCGCATAAAGAGGGACTTATAGTCAGCTTATGGCCCGGTCAGTCCGTGGAAGATTTTATGCTGGGCGTTTATTTGGAGTGTGACTTTATGTGCACGGATGTGCCCCTGCGCGTCAAGCAATGGGCTACCGAGAAAACGCCTTGGATCAAGGTGCGTTATTAGTTTTAGCGTTTTGGGGAGGTTATGAGGGATAGGTTTTCTTAATTATCCCTATAACCTCATTTATAATCGGGTGACTTCAAAACCTTAAGGGATCAACCGGATTCCGTCCGGTTCGAGGGCGATCCGGTGTTGCCGGTAAAGTGCCCCGATGGCTTGTTTGAAGGCCTTCTTGCTACAACGGAAAAGCGAGTAGATGACCTCCGGATCACTCTTGTCATGCACCGGAAGGAATCCGTTTTGCATCTGCAAGGCTTGGAGGATAGTTTGGGCGATGCCATCTACTTTCTGATACCCCAGCGGTGTCAGGCTGATATCCAGTTTGTCGTCCTCCCGGATCTCTTTGACATACCCTTTCAGGTGCTCCCCCTTTTCCAAACGCTGGAAGACCTGATTATGGTAAACCATGCCCCAATGTAAGTTGTTGACAATAACCTTATAGCCGATTTCCGTATCGTCCGCCACCAGAAGATCGACCTCCTGGTTAAACTTATATTTAGGCGGGATGTTGTTTAAAAACTTTTCGATGCGGGCAGAGGCCATGATACGCCCCGTTACATGATCCAGACGCACATACACCAGATACCATTTCCCTTCGCGCATGGTCAGTTTCTGTTCCTTATAAGGAACCAGCAGGTCCTTCATCAGTCCCCAGTCCAAGAAAGCCCCCGTAGTATTGACCGACTTGACCTGCATAAAAGCGAACTCGCCCACCACCGCTTTCGGATGCAATGTCGTAGCAATCAGCCGGCCTTCATTATCATGATAAATAAAGACTTCCACCTCATCCCCAACCTGCGCTCCATCCAGTACATATCGGGTAGGAAGCAAAATATCTTTCCCTTCCCCTCCGTCCAGATAAGCGCCAAAACTCAATATCTTAATAATTCTCAGCGTGTTGTAATTTCCTATATTCAACATAATGATTGATTTTAGGCAAACATACACAATAATTTCCGAATCCCGAAGAAAAGAATTAGAATATTTGTCCCTCCATGCAGCAATAATTGAAAGATTGCATCGTTTACTAAAGTGTAGATTAATTAAGAGTTTTTGTTTTTTGTGGATAATATAAAGTTTGAAGTGGAAATAGAAACGCTTAATTGGCAGATTTCAAGATTTGTCGTACCTTTGTCATTTCAAAAACAAAAATAAGTTATATGAACCTGAAGTATTATTTGTTTATTGTACTGTGCCTACTAATGACGGCGTGTAAAACGCCGAAAGACGTCGTTTATCTTCAAGGAATTGATAAATTGACTACAGAGCAACTCAATGCAGTGGAACAATCTTATACCCTTCGGATAGTGAAAGACGATTTGTTGTCTATATCCGTTTCCGCATGGGATCCTACCGCTGTTACCCCGTTTAACCCGCCTGTTTATGCTTATGCTGCGACACAAGGAGAGCAGCCGGTTACTCCTTCAGAAACTTTATATACTTATTTGGTAGATCAGGAAGGAAATATAAATTTCCCGGTTTTGGGCAAAATACATGTACTGGGGCTTACCCGATTGGAGCTGGCGGATAAATTGGAGAAAATGATCGCTGAATACGTTGAGGGGCCTTTGGTTAATGTTCAGTTGCTTAATTTCAGGATTACGATGATGGGAGATGTGGCGCGTCCGGGAACATTTACTATAAAAAATGACCGGTTGTCAATATTGGAAGCCATCGGTTTATGTGGTGATTTGCAATTGACCGCCAATCGAAAAAATATATTGGTTATTCGTGATACCAACGGTAAACGGGAAACATTCCGGGTAGATATAACCGACCCGGAGGTGTTTAATTCTCCT
>DWYO01000185.1 GCA_019118725.1 Candidatus Parabacteroides intestinavium
CTGGCGTGACAACTGGGACCGCCTGACCGCCTACTTCCAGTACTCACAGCATATCAGAAGGATAATATATACTACAAATACCGTAGAAGGCTATCACCGCCAGCTCCGCAAAGTAACCAAGAACAAGGGCGTATTTACATCTGACACCGCCCTGGAAAAACTTGTCTATCTTGCATTTACGAGAATCCGGAAGAAATGGACGCAACCGGTGCAGAACTGGGGACAGACGGCCCAGCAACTGGCCATCCTGTTCCCGGACAGGTTCAGGATCATAGCCTGACAACATCTTTTGTTTGGAGTTCTTTGACGATATTGATAACTTAGCGGAGCCGTTTTGGGATATTGGTGGTCCCAAAACGACTCCGAAATATAACTTGACACAGTTTAGTTTACACTACCTGGCAGGTATTGTGTCTTGTGCCAATACTTGCCATCTGTTCTGTGTTCCTACGGTTCGTATGGAGGATATGGATGCTCTTTTTGCCTGCAAGGAGGGCTTCCGAATCCGTGTGAATAACATCCGCCATGTGGCCGTGCTTTTCGACGCGCTACTTGAAAGGTCATACATACAGGCGTACTGGCAGTCCGTTCTTGAAAGAGGAAAATTCCTGGTTTCCAAGGACGGCAAACGCATCGTGACAGCTTCAAGCCTGTCAACTGCCCTGTCTGCGGCAAGAATCCGTCCTACATCTGTCGTTTATGCTATCAGGACAATGATAGGCCGACTTCCGTAACAGTAATAATCCTATGATTTGAAAAGGTCGTCCATGGTGACCTCACTGTGGACGATACTTTTATGTTTTCCGTCCACCACTCCGTATGTGGTGACAAATGTGATTACCAATGTCTTTCTGGTCTTTGTCGCCATACGGAACAATCCCATCCGTTCACGGAGTTTCATCTCGTAATTATCAGTGATGGCATAACGGTCAGTGCTGAACTTCATTTCGCACAAATGGATGATGCGGTCTGCTCGCTCGATAATCATATCAATCTGGAAGCCAGGCATGTTTTTGTCAGAATCTGCCTTGCTTCTCCATGAGGATATGGCCGTTCCGACACCGGCTATTCCGAGTGCCGCCTTTATCTGCCGGTGATGTGCCAGACACACAAGTTCAAAACTGAGCCCCATCCATGCAGAGACGCTGCGGGAATCCATGTTGTTGCTCCACCACCTTTCATCCTTGGCATTATTGGATTCTATGAACTTGTAATAAAACAATGTAAAGAAGTCCGTAAGCCTGAAAATGCTTCCCCGGGTCTTGCTCCCGAAATGAGACAGACGGGTTATGAAATCGCAGCGTTCAAGGTTCTTCAGTATCTTACTTAAGAAAGAACCTTCCAGACCTGTGGCTTTTGCTATGTCCTCCCTTGTCAGTCCGGACTTGTTCTCCGACAATAACTTGACTATTGATATATATGTGTCGGCATTGCTGAACAGGGCATTGTACAGTTCGTCGAATTCCCCTTTGAGATGGGCCCCGTCTGCAAAAAAGAGCCGGTCGATGTTCTGTGCAAGACTGTCAGAGGTATTCAGGAGGCTCAGGTAAAAGGGAACGCCGCCGAATATCATATAGCATTGCAGAATTTGGTATCTGTCCCATCTGCAGTTGCGCTGCCTCAGATATTCTTCCGTCTCATGCAGGTTGAACGGGGAAAGATGCAGGTTGCAGGTCACTCTTGCGTGCAGTCCTCCCTGATTGGCTTCTATCTTGTCCGCCATCCATGATGTCGCCGATCCTGTGGCGATGAGCATAATGTCTGTGCGCCTGTTGCCCCAGCCGTTCCAGAATGTTTCCAGGGCATTGACAAAATTCGACCTCTGCGTATCCATCCAAGGCATTTCATCAATGAATATGACTTTTTTCCTGTCCGAAGGCAATGTCTCCAGATAATCTTCAAGCGCATTAAAGGCATCATACCATGTCTCGGCTTTCGGCTGTCTTCTTTTCGAATGACGCTTAATCGCCCTCATGAAATTCTGTATCTGCACCGAAGCCGGAGTGTTGTGCTCGCCGACAAAGGTGAAATCATATTTATAGTTGAAGAACTTGTCTATGAGATATGTTTTGCCGATACGCCTCCGTCCGCTGATGATGACAAATTCGGAGCGGTCAGATTCCAGACACCGCTGCAGTTCGTCACATTCTCTGTCTCGTGAAACCAGTTTGTCCTGCATAATATTTCCGTTTCCGTAAAGGTACTCAATCCATATGTATCTGCCAAATTTTCAAAGAGTGAGTTTGTACTTTATCTTATAAAATATTTGAGTAAAAGTATGAACTCGCTAATACAGTATAATGCTGAGTTACTACTTTATCTATGATTTTTTATTAGATAAAGTAACGGTTCAGTATATAGTGGCGTTCCATATTAGCCGGATGCCTTTCAGTTTTTCCCGGACAGGTTATGTGCCCAGCTTGCTGTTTTAAGTGGCACGCATCCCGCCGCCAAAAGGCGAGTGGGGTATTAGGCTTATACCTTAATAAATAATATAATACATTTATAATCAAATAAATATATTATTTAATTGGTTTGTTAAGCAACATATAAGTAACAAAATTGCATTGTAAACAATTAATTGGAAAATAACAAAAACACATAATTTGAACAAATTGTATTTATGTGTAATAAATGCTTATAGGATAATGTTTTATGTGGTAATAGCTGGATTATTTGATTGTGTAATTTCTGTTTTCGCTATGTTTTTGTACATTTATTTTGGAAAAAATAAGAATCAATA
>DWYO01000186.1 GCA_019118725.1 Candidatus Parabacteroides intestinavium
TTCATGGTATTAGATTTAAGGTTAGCAATGAAGATTGGTTGTCGTGAGACAACCTTTTCTTTTTTATAGCGATTACTTCTCTTGATTCTTTTCATTCAGCAAATATAAAGGCAGTGCACGTACCGGTTTTACGGTGATGCGGTTCCCGTGATTCCGACAGATCAGGCATTCCCGTTTCAGCTCCTGTTTCTTAAAATTGAATACATAATTCGGATTAAAATGCACGCCATTGATACGTACTTCGAAATGCAGATGGGCCGTTGTGGCGCGTCCCGTCCGTCCGGTCAAGGCAATAGGAGCTCCGGCTTTTACGACATCCCCGGGCTTTACCAGATTCTTGGAGTTATGGCTATATACGGTTTCCAATCCGTTATAATGACGGATTACCACCACATTCCCGTATGCGGCATAGGGTTTTGCCATGCGCACTACGCCATCGAAAGCTGCTACAATCGTGTCGTTCGGACACGTCTTCAAATCATATCCGGAATGGTGTTTGCGGCGTCCGCCATAAGGAGAGATAACTTTGGCATTAGGCAGGGGAAAAGCATAATCACCTTCTTGAATCTGCGTTAAGTCTATAATTTCCGTTTGGCTCTCTTTGAATCTTTCAGCATCTTTTACACCGACATGATTCATTTCACGTGCGGAGAAGTCTGTAGTTATCTGTTTTTTTGGCGAATCCAATTCTTTGAGTGTCCCGGCGAAAGGATATTCGGCCAACTTAGCCAGAGGTAAAAGAACATTGGTGGTCGGATAAGATGCGATAGTAGCTTCCGGTATTACTACATTTTTCTTGTTCTTCTTCGGAGATGCTGCTTCGGAGGAGTGAAATCCTGCAAACAGGAAGAGTGCCAACAAACTTGCTATGCTTTTACTTAAACGGAAATTCATGCGATTCTTGCTTTTTCGCACAAAATTAGGGGAAAAACAGGGAAGCTCCTATTTAAAAAGAACTAAAAGCCCGGCTTTTAGCGTTAATCGGCCTGTGGGAGTCCGGTTTCAGGGATGTATGTGTAAAAAATATCAGAAATAAAGAGCGTCTAAAGTGCAGTGCTCTTCATTCCTGATTTTTTTTCTTTATATGGTTTCTTGTTTCAGTTTTTCGATATAATCGTCAATGCGATGCAATTCTTTAGGAATATCAATGCCTTGCGGACAATGCGGGCTGCATTGGTTGCATCCCGTGCAATGGTTAGCTTGGCGGAGCTTGGGTACGCTTCGGTCATAACCAACCAGATAGATGCGTCGTGCTTTTTTGTAATTGTCATCTTCTCGGCTAGAAATGATATTCCCTTCGTTCAGGCATTTGTTGTAATGCAGCAGGATAGCCGGAATATCTATGCCATAAGGGCAAGGCATACAATACTTGCAGTCGTTGCATGGGATTGTTTCGTATTGCATCATCATGGTAGCGGTCTCTTGCAGGAACTCCAGTTCCTCTTCCGTCAACGGCTTTAATGGGGAATAGGTTCGCAGATTGTCTTGCAAGTGCTCCATACGGGTCATGCCGCTCAACACGGTCAATACATCCGGATAGGTTCCGGCAAAACGGAATGCCCAGGAGGCAACACTGCGTTCTGGTTCGCGTTGCTTCAGATGCGCTACGATATTATCCGGCACATTCGAAAGGCGTCCTCCCAAAAGCGGTTCCATGATAATGACCGGAATATGCCGTTTGGCCAGTTCATTATACAGGTATTCCGCATCGGTATTGCGAGGATTGATCTGTTTCGCGTAACGCCAGTCCAGATAATTCATCTGAATCTGTACGAAATCCCATTTGTACTCGTCATGCTTCGAAAGCAGGTAGTCGAAAATCTTCACATCACCATGGTAGGAAAATCCTAAATTCCGGATTCGTCCAGCCTCCCGTTCTTCCAGAAGGAAATCCAGAATACCGTTGTCTACATACCGTTTCCGGTATTCGGCCATTGAGTCTTTTCCCCCTCCTACGCTATGAAGCAGCATATAGTCGATGTAATCTACCTGAAGTTCTTTCATAGAGTTGTTATACATCTCGATAGAACCTTCGCGTGACCAGGTCGAAGGGGCGAAGTTGGAGAGTTTGGTCGCTACGAAATAGGATTCACGCGGATGCCGGCTGAGGGCGATTCCGGTAGAACGCTCCGAGAATCCCCGGCAATAGGCTGGCGATGTGTCAAAATAATTCACGCCATGCTCAAGGGCATAATCCACCATCCGGTTGACCATTTCCTGGTCGATCTCTTCGTTTCCTTCGCGCGCACTTCGGCCGCCTACCGAAGGGAGGCGCATCATGCCGAAACCGAGTATTGAGATCTTATCACCTGTCTTGGGATTGGTACGATAGGTCATCTGACCGGTCGGAACCTCCTGCATGGAGGTATCGGTTGGCTTATCCGAACAAGCCGCCAGACCGGTTGAGGCTACACCGGCCGCCCCCATCATCTTGAAAAATTCGCGGCGGTTGATCTCTTTTTTATTTTTACATTCCATTGTACTATTTCCTTTCCTTAGATTACATCATACTATGATTCTCGTGTCCTTCCACATAGAGCGCACTGAACGGGCGTCCTGGGCACAGGTTTTCGCACGCGCCGCATCCGATACACTTCTCTTCGTTGACTACCGGAATTTTAATTGATTCCGGATCATTCGGATCGGAAGGTACCATTTGTATAGCCGCCGAAGGGCAATGGCGGGCACAATTATTACAAGGCTGCCCGTCGCGCAATGGGATACAATTCTCTTTTATCCAAACCGCATGGCCGATCCGTATGGAGGATTTATCTGCGATTGTAATAGGGTGAATCGCACCTGCCGGGCAGACCTCCGCGCATTTTACGCATTCCGGACGGCAATAACCTCGTTCGTAAGACATCTCCGGTTGCATGAATGAGCCTAATTGCGTAGAGGGACGCAATACTTCGTTCGGACATACCGATACACAAAGTTGGCAAGCTGTGCAATGCTGGGTGAAGTTACGTAAGCTGATAGCTCCAGCCGGGACTATCGGGGTGGCCCGTTTCGGAATCTTCTTGTCGACAATAACCGCCAAACCTCCATCAACCTTCTTCTCTTGCGCATTCAGTGTAGCTGTAGTGAGGGCCAATGTAGCCGCAGAGAGGAATCCCCGGCGTGAATTGTCCGGCTTCGTAGGTGCCGGTTCCGAAATCGGTGCCGGTTCCGCTTTCCGGTAGGCGAACTGGTAATGGATAGCGTCATGCTTGCACGTATCCAAGCAATCCATACAGGTAACGCACCGGCTGTAATCAATGGTGTGTTCCTTGAAATTGATGCAAGCGGCTTTGCATTTACGGGAACAGAGCGAACAACCGGTACACTTCGAAGTATCGATTACCGGGCGGAACAGGGCGAATTTTGAAACGAATCCCAATACGGTACCTACCGGGCAAATCGTATTGCAATAGGTCCTGCCATTTTTCCAGGCCAATACAAAAAGGATAACCGCCGTAATGAGGGCTATCAGGAAGGTGGATAAGCTCTTCATCCAGACATCAACGGAATAGAAAGCATAGCTATCCACACGTTCCGCCAAATAGGCCAGTCCATTGTTTCCCCATTGATAAAGCGGGGCGAAAAGATTCGAGACGATGCGCCCATAAGAACTATACGGAGCGATTAATGCCGCAATGGCGTTTACCCCAGCTACCAACAAAATCACAAACAAAACCAGTACGCCATACCTCAGCCAGGAGATAGCCGGAGAGTAGGAGAAACGGTACTGCTTTTTCTTTCGTTTACCACTGATCCAGGAAATGACATCTTGAAAAATGCCTAACGGACAAATGACCGAACAGTAAACTCTTCCGAACAAGAGGGTTAGTAGTAACAAGCCGATTACGACTCCTACGTGCAAGGCTAATAAGGCCGGAAGAAATTGAATCTTGGCAAGCCATCCGAACCACGCATGAATCGTTCCTGTAAAGTCAAGGAACAATAATGTGACGAGCAGGAAGCAAACCACGGCCAGCGTCAATCTGATTTTACGTAACATAGTATATAATTTTTTATTCGCAAAAATATTCCCAAGCTGAATAACGTCACATAACCAAATTACAGATATTCTTACCTATTTTACCTATTTTGCTCCTTTTGCCAACGATGAGGCTATTTTTGTCAGCTCTTTCATCATCTGCTTTTGACCGGCCGACTTGTCTCCATAGACACAAGGCCCTGTCACGCATCCCCCTTCGCAAGCCATGACTTCGACAAATTGTCCCGGTACTTTACCGGTCTTGGCATAGGCACGGAGCAGAGCTACATTCTTCTTGTTCAGGTTGGCTATCTGGATGGCGTTTACCTCTTGCTTGTCTAAGCAGACTTTTACGGCATTCACCACACCGCCGGCTTGGGCAAATCCATGTGCTTCCCGTGAGGAATTGAAGACAACGGAGTAGGGCCGGGTGGTTTCCAGGTTGATGTCCATTCCGGTAAAGATTGAGGCTACCTCCTCAAAAGTCAGCGTGTAGTCCACGCAAGGATCCATTTTCACCTCTTTCCGCTTTGCTACGCAAGGCCCGACAAAGACAATCTTCGCGTTCGGATATTTCTCTTTGGCGATACGGGCCGCATAATACATCGGCGAACCGGTCGACGAGACATATTTCTTCATATCCGGGATATGCTTTTCTACCAGTTGGATGTAGGAAGGACAACAACTGGTCGTCATGAATGGCTGCCCCTCATGAAGCTTCTCTATCAATTCGGCTGCTTCCCGTCGCGTGGTTTCCATCGCTCCCTGAGCTACCTCTATCACATCGGTAAATCCTACCTCTTTCAATCCTCCGTACACTTGTTCGATGGAAACGCCGAACTGGGCGCGGATTGAAGGCGCTACTATTGCGATCACCTCTTCGCCCTTCCGGATGCATTGCAAGATGTCGAACACCTGGGATATTTCAAATATAGCTCCAAACGGACAGGCGTTCACGCATTTTCCGCAATAAATACATTTGGATTCGTCTATGTGTTCCACGCCATACTCGTCCTTGTTGATGGCTTTGACCGGACAAACCTCCTCACACGGAATCGGGATATAGACAATGGCGTGATAAGGACAACTCTGGTGGCACTTCCCGCAACTGATGCAGGTGTCATGATCAATCTCCGCCTGTCCGTTCTTTTTGAAGCGGATAGCGTCTTTCGGACAATTCATATAGCAGCTTCGGGCTACACATCCTCGGCAAAGATTGGTGATTTCATAATTGACCGACACGCACGAAGAGCAGGCTTCATCGATGACACACATCAGATTCTCTTTGTCGTTCTCCGAGCGGAATAATGCCCGTTTGGCATATTCGGAGAGCGGGGTAAGCTCATCAACTTCATCGCTCATGTCGAAGCCCAATAAAGGCAAGGTCTTATACTTCCATACAGCCCGTTCTTTATGGATGCAGCAACGCCCTTTCGGTTTTGACCGACGCGGACTTAAGGTTATCGGCAAACGGTCTATCTCCTCCAGTAAACGGTTTTCCTTCCAAAGTTTCACTAAATTTGCCAGCAATCCGTGGCGCACAATCATAACATTGTTGGTAAAAGCCATGTGTACTTAATTATTAGTTGTTCGCTAATTCTGTAATTGTCCCTGCAAAGGTACGATTTTATTACCTTACTTTTGCATTTGTGTTTCATTCTTTTATGGGGAAGGGAGGAAAAAAGCACCCACCCTTTTCCGGAAAGGGGTGCATCCGTTGCCGGGAAAGGAGGTATGCTTTTCCCGGAAACGATGTACGTTTTTTAATTTGAGTTTGCGCGAAATGATTGAAAAGGATTTTAGAGCGTCAGTTCAATAACATAATCCACTTCATCAGGGATTTGATCAAACAAAAGCAGGACACCCTGTTTGTCTTGTTTGAACTTCACCTTCGATTTGTCCTTGAACTCGACCGCCTGCTTTACCTTTTGGGTGATAGGCAGGAAAAGTCCGTTGTCCGGAAGATTCAATATATGGACGAAAAGGCGGTTCCCTTTTTGGGTCGTGACGCCCCAATCGTGCGGTTTCACGATTCCGCCCCGTGTTCCGTAGATCGTTTCCCCATAGACCTGCATCCATTCTCCCATCTCTTTCAGGCGTTGGACGGCTACTTCGGGCAATTCCCCGTTGGGTTGCGGACCGATATTCATCAGCAGGTTGGCGTTCTTGCCGGCCGCGTTTACCAGATAAAGAATCAACTCTTTGGTAGACTTATAGTTCTGGTCGGTGATTTTATACCCCCACATGCCGTTCATGGTTTCACAGGTCTCCAGCGGCAATTGGCTGATGCTTTGTCCGGAAAGTCCGGCTTTGTTCTCGCCGGGCAAGTCCCGTTCGAAAATCTGGATATCCTCACCTTCGAACGGAGTCTGATGATGATTGTTCCCAATCAGGCAAGCCGGTTGCAGGCGATGAATCATCGCATATTGCTCAGGGAGTTGCCAGTCGAAGTCCGGATCCTGGTCATGATCCCACCATCCGTCAAACCAGATAGCCCGGATCGGGCCGTAGTTGGTCAGCAACTCCGTCAGCTGGTTATTCATAAACTGATAATAATCCTTCCATTCGCCATGCTGGGTGCGCCCCGTCCCCCGTCCGGTCCGTCCCAAAGGATAATAATCCTCCCGGAACCAGTCTAAGTGCGAATAATAAAGATGCAGGGCGATACCTTGTTTCTGGCACTCATCCGACAACTCCTTCAAGATATCACGTCTGAAAGGGGTCGCGTCTACAATATTGTAATCCGAATATTGCGTATGGAACATCGAGAAACCGTCATGATGGCGCGAGGTCAGACAAATATACTTGGCGCCGGAGGCCTTGATGGCCGACACCCATTCGCGGGCATTAAACCGGGACGGATAAAAGCCCGACGCGAGTTTGGCGTACTCCTTCCGGTCGATGTTGGCATTGTTCATATACCACTCGCCTTGCGCCGGCATACTGTAAATACCCCAATGGAGGAAAATGCCGAATTTGTCATCTTGAAAAGCCTCACGGGATTGTTGGTTCTCGGCTGAGGGGACATAGCCTTCCTCCGTTTCAAGCGTAGACGCGGACAGGCTGGTGGCAAACAGTCCGGCTGTAGCCCAAATACTTAACTTTCTAAAGAAATTCTTTTTCATGCCATTCAAATTTAGTGTTTATGCAATCATTTGTGTGCGAAGATACGCATAAATTCTGAAAAAATACCTGATTTCTCAAAAGCAGTGCCTATCTTTGTCCGGGAAAAAAGAAAGAGATGTTATGACTATACAAGAAGTAAACACCGCTTATAGCCGGATTATTGCCGAATTGGACCGTAAAGCCTTGAAAAATGCTTTCGACGATTTGTTGGGACTGATAGCGGGAACGAACCAATATAATTTTCAAGATAAATTGAATGAATTGCAGGACACCTACAAAGCCCTGTTGCATTACAGGACGAAAGGCGTGCAGGATCCTATGCAAGACGAGATTTATCAGAAGATACAGGTGTCGGCCTATGAACTGGCCGAACAGGTACGTCTGCACATATTGACCCGTCAGTCCTCTGCCGAGTATTTTGCCAAGAGGCGTAAGCTCCAGGCTGAGAAAGAGACCTTCAGGTATGAGGATTTCATCCGGGTGATGCATGACGGGCTGAATGACGTCCCGAATCCGGAAGGCGTTCCTCCCAGAAAGCGATACAAAGCTGCACTCTCTCTTTTGTTCTACAAGATATGGGTATCAGATCGTTTGACCTCAGCGGAATGGTCGCAAATCCAACAGATTATGGATTCTCAGCTATTGCCGGTCAGCGTGCGGTGTATGGTGGTATCGGCTTTGCAATTAAGTCTGGAAGAGCAATTTGATGTCCGGAAAATTCTTCTTTTGATACATGCGATGCATAGCGCAGAGGATGAGGTGGTCATCCGCGGAGCCATAGCGTTACTTCTTGCTCTTTATAAATATAAAAACCGGATAGCGCTTTATCCTCTGATTGAAGAGGAGTTGAGGAATTGCAGAGAGCGGTATCCCGAATCAGTCAAGGCCACTATTCAGCTGTTCGAGAAAATCACGATTGGCTTTATTCTGGCGCGGGAGACCGAGAAGATATCCCGTAAATTGCAAGACGAGATTTTGCCGGAGATGATGAAACTTGACCCGATATTGGGGAAGAAAATCAATCTGAAAGACCTGACGCCCGAATCCTTGAGCGATGAAATGAATCCCGAATGGCAGGATTCTATTTTCGCGAACAAGAACTTTGGGGACAAGATGATTGAATTCAGCGAATTGCAGATGGAAGGCGCCGATATCCTGCATTCTACATTTGTCCATTTGAAGAACTATCCTTTCTTTTCGGAGATGTGCAACTGGTTCTTGCTTTTCAACGGAGAATTTTTCTATGTAAACACGGAATATGAAAAAATGATGCCGGAGTGGAAATTGTTTGATGAGATGAGCGATGTCTCGTTCATGTGCGACTCGGATAAGTTCTCGTTGTTTTTCAGTATGCTCCATCTTCCGGAAGAAACCCGGAAAATGATGTTTGGCCAGGTAAACGGAGAGATTAAGGACTTTATCCGGGAAAATAAGGATGAGATTGTATCGAGGCGTTCGAAAACAGAACAGCTTTCCGGACGGTATATACAGGATTTGTACCGTTTCTACAAACTCTATCCGAATCATGCCGAGTTTGATGACATATTCGCCTATCCGTTGGATTTTCACAACCTGCCGGTATTGGCTCCCTATTTTTCGAATACGGAGACGTTGACTACCATCGCGGAATATTATTTGCGCAAGAATCATTTCCAGGATGCGTTGAACGTGTATGAGCGTTTGTTGGCAGACAATCCGAAAGAGGAGATACTTTACCAGAAAGCCGGTTATTGCCGGCAGATGGAGGGCGACTGGAAGGGCGCGTTGAAGGATTATTTGCGCGCGGACCTGTTGAATCCGCAAAGTACCTGGGTGATTCGGCGGATTGCCCTATGTTACCGGAACTTGAAGCAACCGGAGCAAGCGTTGGAATATTATCATCGCTATGAGGCGTTGAGTCCGGATAATCTTTCGGTGCAAATCAGCATCGGGCATTGTCATCTGGAGCTGAAAGATTATAATGAGGCATTGAAGTATTTCTATAAGGTAGATTATCTGGATACAAAGAGCCATAGGGCGTGGCGTCCTATCGCCTGGTGTTCCTTCCTGACCGGAAAATATGACCAGGCGCGTAACTATTACAAGAAGATTTTAGGAGAACGTCCCGGCATGCAGGATTATCTGAATGCCGGACATACGGAATGGGCGCTTCAGAATATGGACAAAGCGGTGGAGTATTATCAGAAGGCTTTGCAGGAAGAAAAGGGGGATTGGACTAAATTCTGGGAACAATTCAAGCAGGATATTCCGGATTTGAAGAATGCCGGTATAGAACAGGATGAGATTCCTTTGATGCTGGATGAGTTACGCTATCGGTTATAAGCCGCTTGCGTCATGACGGGCGGCGTTTTTGCGAAAGAAAGAATAAAAAAACAAATTATAAAAATGAAACAGATTGGACTTGGATTGCTGCTTTCGGCTTATGTGGCCGGAGGCTGGGCACAAAACGGGAGTAATCCTGTAGAACTGAAAGATATCACAGACGGGAAATACCGCCAGATAACGAATGTCGGTGAGATGCGTTCTTTGCCGGACGGCGAGCATTATACGGCGATGAATCCGGGACGGACCATGATCATCAAGTATGCCTACCGTACGGGTACGCCGGTAGACACGTTGTTTAATGTCGCTACGGCACGCGAATGCGTGTTCGATTCGTTTGACAATTACGATATCAGCAGTACCGGGCATCATATACTGATTTATTGTGATGTCGAGCCTATTTACCGGCGTTCGTTCAAGGCTACGGTATATGATTACGATGTGCGGCGCAACTATGTGAAACCGCTCAGCGATTCGAAAACCAAGCAGATGATTCCTACCTTCTCGCCGGACGGGCGGATGTGTGCGTATGTAAGTGATAACAATATCTGGATCCGCAAGTTTGATTATGACACCGAAATCCGGATTACACGGGACGGTGAACTCAACAAAGTGCTGAACGGCGTGACGGACTGGGTGTATGAGGAGGAGTTTGCGATAACCAACCTCATGGCTTGGTCACCGGATAGCGAAATACTGGCATTTGTCCGTTCCGATGAGTCGGAAGTCCCGGAATATTCCATGCAGAAGTATGGAAACGGAACTTATCCGACCTATTACAAGTATAAATATCCTACGGCTGGCGAAAAAAACTCCTCCGTATGCGTCATGGCGTATAACCTCTCTTCAAAAGACACCAAGAAACTGGACGTGCCTTTGGATGCTGACGGATATATCCCGCGCATTGCCTTTACGACCGAGCCGTCTCAATTGGCCGTGATGACCTTGAACCGCCAGCAGAACCGTTTCCAGATGTATTATGTCAATCCGAAGAGCGGTGTGGCCAAATTGATTCTGAAGGATGAGAACGAATGCTATGTGGATTCCGAATGGCTTTCGTCTATCCGTTTCTATCAGAGCGGATTTACTTATGTAAGCGAACAAGACGGATATGCGCATATCTATCTTTATTCGCCGACCGGGGTCATGCAGCGCCAGGTGACGAAAGGAAATTGGGACGTAACCCGTCTGCTGGGCTATGACGAGAAGACAAAAACCACGTATTACGAGTCGGCCGAGGAGAGCCCGATGCGCCGTTCGGTCTATAAGATAGATGCGAAAGGCAAGAAAACAAAGCTTTCCACGAAAGAGGGAACAAACAGCGCTACGTTCAGCGCGAATTTCGCCTATTACGTGAATCGCTTCTCTAACGTGAATACGCCTATGCAGATTACGGTGAACGAGACCCGGCAGAACCGCGTCCTCCGTACCTTGCAGGATAATGCCGCGCTGACCAAGAAGCTGGCGAAATTGGCTTATTCTCCGAAAGAGTTCTTTACGCTTACAACGGCTTCCGGATATGACTTGAACGCTTGGATGATTAAACCGGCGGATTTTGATGAAAACAAGAAATATCCGGTGATGATGACGCAATATAGCGGACCGAACTCTCAGCAGGTTTTGGATGTGTTTGGTTTCGACTGGGAGTATTATCTGGCATCGAAGGGCATCATTGTGGTTTGTGTGGATGGCCGCGGAACGGGTGCCCGTGGCGAAGCGTTCCGTAAATGTACTTATTTGAAGATGGGCTTGTATGAATCGCAAGACCAGGTTGAGGCGGCACAGGCGTTGGGGAAACTTCCTTATATAGACAAAGACCGCATGGCGATTTGGGGGTGGAGCTTTGGCGGATACAATACCCTGATGGCGCTGACCGTTGGCAAAGGGACGTTCAAGGTGGGAATAGCCGTGGCGCCTCCTACGGATTGGCGTTATTATGATACGGTCTATACCGAACGTTTCATGCGGACACCGCAGGAGAACGAAAAGGGGTATGATGAGACTTCGCCTATGCGCCGTGTCTCTGAATTGCAGGGTAAATTACTCCTGATACACGGATCGGCTGACGATAATGTGCATTTCCTCCAAAGCCTGCAATATGCGGAGGCGCTGGTCCAGGCTAACAAGCAGTTTGATATGCATGTGTATAAAGACCGCGACCATAGCATCTACGGCGGGAATACCCGGTTCCACCTTTATACGAAGATGTCTGACTATCTGTTTGATAACTTGTAACTATGGCAGAGCATGTAAGGAAGCCGGATTGGTTGAAGATCCGGCTTCGTGGAAACGAACACTTTACGGAGACGAAACGTATTGTCGAGTCGCATTGCCTGCATACGATATGTACCAGCGGACGTTGCCCGAATATGGGTGAATGCTGGAGCAGGGGGACGGCTACCTTCATGATTGGCGGAGATATCTGTACACGGTCGTGCCGCTTCTGCAATACCTTGACCGGAAAACCTCTTCCGCTCGATCCGAAAGAACCGGAGAATGTTGCCGAAAGTATTCGTCTGATGAAGCTGAAACATGCGGTGGTCACTTCGGTTGACCGGGACGACCTGCCGGATTTGGGAGCACGGCATTGGGCGGAAACGATCCGGGCGATTAAGCGGGTGAATCCGGATACGACTATCGAGGTCTTGATACCCGATTTTCAAGGACGGCTGGATTTGGTGGATCGGGTGGTCGATGCGCGTCCGGAAATTATCTCGCATAATATGGAGACCGTGCGCCGTATCACGCCTTCCGTGCGTAGTGCTGCCCGGTACGAGACCAGCCTTTCGGTGCTGCACCGGATTGCGGAACGGGGCGTTACGGCTAAAACCGGTATCATGGTCGGATTGGGCGAGACGGAAGAAGAGGTACTCGGACTGATGGATGATGTTTTGGCTATGGGGGTATCGGTACTGACTATCGGGCAATACCTGCAGCCTTCCCGAACGAATATTCCGGTGGTGGAGTATGTCCATCCGGACCGCTTCGAATGGTACCGGCAAAAGGCTTTAGACAAAGGATTCAAACACGTGGAGAGTGCTCCGCTGGTGCGTTCTTCTTACCATGCGGAAAAACATGTTTAAAAAACTCAACCTTTCTTGGGCTAAAATTGTTTTACAAATAAAAATTGACGACAAAATGAATAGCATCAAGAAAGGTTGGGAAAATCAGGCGCTCGGATTGCTGCCGTTGCTCCTGTTTTTGGTCTTGGATAATTGCTTTACTTATCTACAGTCTTTTCTTGTATCTGTTGTATTCTGCACGCTATCCATGTTGATTTTTCATGGGTTGCGCAAGGATAAGGTATATGCCTTCATGTTGCTTCCGGCATCGTTGACTTTCGTACTTTACTCTTTCTTCCTTATTTTCATGCGGATTGAGTCGGTGCTGGTGGTTTATACTCCTTTGATTGTCGAGGTATTGTTTGTGGTTGTACTTATCCTGATTCGCATGACGAGGAAAGGCTTGATGCGGAAAATCAGGAACTCGGAAATTCCGGCTTACCAACGGACAAATGCGTTGACCCTGCTGAACGAGTTCTTTTTTATTGCCCAAATCGCGCAGAACCTATACACACTCCATCTGTTTGCGGTTATTTTGTACAGCATTATTCCCGAAACGATGCAAAACGTGTGGTGGTCGCGCCTGCTTTATCGGGATTTGGGCGTGATTATCGGTGTGCTGGTGATTGTTTATGAACAGATTCGTCTCATGATGTTGCAAGGGCGACTTCGCAAGGAGATGTGGCTCCCGGTGCTGAACGACAAGGGGAATGTTATCGGGAGCATCGCCTATTCCGTCAGTCGCCTGCTCCCGAAGAAGTATTACCATCCGATTATCCGCGTGGCGCTGGTCTATAACGGGATGCTTTATCTCTCCAAACGGAATGCCTATTCGTGTGTGTCGCCCTCTTTGCTGGATTATCCTTTTTACCGTTATGTGTTGTTCCGCCAAACGATAGAGGCTGCGGTTCATCAGGCTATCGAGAAGCTCAGGGTTCAGATAAAGACGATAGAGCCGTTTCCGTTGATTCGCTATACGTTTGAGAACGAGAAAGTGAAACATCAGGTCTCCTTGTTTATCGTCCGTATCAACGATGAAAAGTTGCTGGAACCTTTGAAAGAAAAAAACGGGAAACTTTGGTCGGTACGCCAGATAGAGGAAAACTTACCGCATGGCATCTTTTCGGAATATTTTGAGAAAGAATTTCCTTATTTAAAGAATACCGTCCTTTTGGCGGAGAATTTCAGGTTAGTTAATGATTGATAATTAAATGTCGGGCAGGAAAACAACGAAAGTGCATAGCGAATGCATTTCCGTACGATGCAGCAAAATAGAAGGTGAATGTCGAGAGACATAAAGTGAGAATTTCTGAATAGCATGAGAATTTTATAATGTTAATACAAAGAAGGCAAAAATAAAACTTAATCTTAAAAG
>DWYO01000187.1 GCA_019118725.1 Candidatus Parabacteroides intestinavium
AAGCCGAAAGTTTAAGAAGGAATCGATAACATGGTGAGTATGAAGCAATATTTACTTGATACGAATATATGTGTCTTTCTTTTGCGCGGACAATATGACATAGACAAGAAGCTGGATAAGGTAGGGCTTGCGCGTTGTTATATTTCGGAAATCACGGAAGCTGAATTGAAATATGGCGCAGAACTTGGTCGCAGAAAAGGCCTGAAGCAACGGATAGAACAATTGGATGAGTTTTTGTCCGCTTTGAAAATCCTTCCTATAAGCAATGCTATTGACTTGTATGCTTCTGAAAAAGCCCGGTTGCGCGTGGCTGGTACTCCTGCCGATGATGATTTTGATTTGCTGATAGGATGCACAGCCGTTGTAAATGATATGGTCATGGTGACAGAAAACATGAAACACTTTAAGAATTTAACCGGCATTCAACTTGAAAATTGGATCGAAAGATAAGCCATATCAATTATCCCCATTGTTTCGTCCCGCCCCTCTCCCCGCAAGGAGGAGGGCGAGACGCTTGAAGCCTACACCTTCAACCTCACGGTAAAGAATCCGGGTGCTACAACCCGTTCGGGAGGCACGCTGGACAGCGAGCTGGAGCTGGTGGAGGTGAGGGAAAGGTTCAGCCCGTGAGCGAACGCAAAGGGCAGACAGTGTATTACGCACAAGTGAAGTCGCGGCTGAACGATCTCCTTTATCCACGAATTTCCTCCAACAATTTCCGGATAGCCTCTTGAGGGCTCTTTTCACTTTTCAACAATTGGACGAATCTGCTTCCGATGATTCCTCCGGAGGCATTTTTAAGGGCGGATTGATATGTCGCTTTATTGCTGATTCCGAAACCGACCAGCCTTGGGTTTCTCAAACGCATTTCGTTTATTTTCCGAAAATAGCTTTGTTTTTGTTCGTCAAAACTCTTCTGAACTCCCGTAGTCGCAGCACTTGACACCATATAGATAAATCCGTCCGTGTGCGCGTCAATCAGCCGGATACGTTCTTCTGAGGTTTCCGGAGTTATCAACATAATCATCCTCAGATCATAACGATCAGCTATCGGCCGGTAATCTTTCAGATAATCCGCGAATGGAAGGTCCGGAATAATCACGCCATCCACACCAACCTCCATACAGGATTGGCAAAAATGTTCGAACCCATATTGCATAATCGGATTCAGATACCCCATCAACAAAACCGGCATCCGGATCCCTTCGGAGCGTATATCTTTCAATTGCTCAAAAATCAGACGCAGGCTTATTCCGTTTCTTAAAGCCTGTGTCGAAGCGTCTTGAATAACCGGCCCGTCCGCCATCGGATCAGAAAAGGGAATACCTATTTCCACCATGTCTACTCCTGCTTTCTCCAGTTCGCGGAGAATGGGTACCGTATCTTGCAAATTAGGATAACCTGCCGGATAATAAATAGAAAGGATGTTTTGCTGTTTTGTCTGAAATAAATCGGATATTCTATTCATGATTTTTGTGTTTTTAACTGATTGATAAATTCATTTAATAAGGCATAATCCTTGATACCGGGAGTTATCTCGAACCCGCTATTCAAATCAATGCCTATACATCTCGGATGTACAAAAGCCCTCAGCGCCTCCAAAGAATCCGGAGCCAGACCGCCACTCAACAGGAAAGGAATATCCCCTTGATAGCCTTCAAGCAAAGACCAGTTGAAGCGCTTTCCCGAACCTCCAAATCCGGAACATTTTGTATCAAATAAGAAATAATCTACACAGGCTGCATACATTTCCGTCTGAAATAAATCTTCTTGCTTTTCTATGGGAATCGCTTTGATAATTTTTACTCCGGAGGCCTGCGCATTCCGGCATAATGCCGGCGATTCGTGCCCGTGCAATTGCAGATAATCCAATCGGAAACAGGTGCTTTTCTGAAGCATCTCATTCAACGGAGCATCGACAAACACCCCTACCCGCTTGATTTTTGGAGGCAAATCTATGCTTGGAGCCGTATAATACCTGACTGATTTCGGGTAGAAAATAAATCCCATCCATTGAATATCAGCTTGAGCTATCGTACGGATATTTTCCGCCTCCTTCATGCCACATACTTTAATTATCATAGTCTCTACTTAATTTCAATAAACTTAAAGATTAAACCAATTCTTGAATAAACCGGCCCAACGTCACACCCGGTGACTTCGTTCGCATAAAAGCTTCGCCTATCAGAAATCCCTGATATCCGATATTTCTCAATGCCCTCACGGATGAAGCCTCATGAATGCCGCTCTCGGCTATCAATAAAGGGGTAAGCCTCACTTTATCCAAATAGGACTGAACCGTACGAATAATACCTTTCGCATTAGCGATGTCTGTATGGAACGTTCCCAAATTCCGGTTATTGACCCCCAACATATCTATTGCCGGACTAAGGTGAACCAACTCTTCTTCCCGATGGATTTCCAACAAGGTCTCAAGACCCAACTCATGGGCTTTCTCCGCCAAGCTCCGGCACACGGGCGGCGTAAGAATAGCGGCTATCAATAACACCGCATCCGCACCAAGCAGTTTCGCCTCATAAAGCTGGTATTCATCAATCAAAAAATCTTTCCGAAGCAAAGGTAAATCCACCAATCTCCGAGCCTTACGCAAATCATCCGGCGAACCTCCAAAAAATGGAGCATCTGTCAATAGAGAACAAGCCGATGCCCCATTCTTCGCATAGGCAGGCAAAACTTCATCCACCTTCGCATCCGGATGTAACCAGCCTTTAGAGGGACTCTTTCGTTTGAACTCCGCGATAATACCGGTTGGTGATAACGCCAAAGCATGACGCATGGAACAAGCTTTGCGTTTCTCCTGTCTTTTTGCCTGTTCTTGTAAAGCAGATAAAGGCATTATCGCTTTCCGTTGGCGTACCTCCTCTTGTTTATACGCCACAATAGTCTGCAATATATCTTTCATTTCAATTTTTCAGTTTATTAACTCGACTTTTGCAAGGTCAAGTCTGTTGACAAGTTGACCTGCCTGACTTACAAATTCACCTCCAATGATTTCCGGAGTACCCACAAAGCTCTTCCGCTTTCCAACGACTCGCGGGCTTCTCCAAGACAATCCTCAACACTCTTCTCCGGACAAATCACCCGGATGGCAAAAGCCGCATTGACCAACACACAATTCTTTTGAGCCGGGGTAGCCCGATTCTCCAGCACCGCATCGAAGATACGGGAGGCCTCTTGGGGAGTCGCTCCCCCCTCCAAATCCGCTTCCCGGCATCGGGTAAAGCCCAGCATCTCCGGGGTATAGATTTTCTCCTTGTCAGACATCGCCACCTTGAACTCATCCGTAAGCGAAATCTCATCATACCCGTCCAGACTATGCACTACCGCAAATTGCGTCCCGCTCTCCTGATAGGTATAATTGTAAAGCCGAAGCAACGGCAGATTATATACCCCCAGCAACTGATAGGTCGGAAGAATAGGATTGACCAGCGGTCCCAGTATATTAAAGAAAGTCCGCACCCCCAAACTTTTACGCACACTCGCTACGGCTTTGAGTGCCGGATTAAATAAAGGCGCATGCAAGTAGGCAAAACGACACGTATCTATCGAACGGCGCAAACGGTCTACGTCTGTAGTGAATTTCATCCCATGTTGCTCCATAACGTTGCTTGCCCCGCTCACCGAAGTTGCCCCGTAATTTCCATGCTTGACTACCGGATAACCGGCTCCCGCCACTACAAAGCAGGCAGCTGTACTGATATTGAACGTATTCTTGCCATCCCCTCCCGTTCCTACAATATCGATGGGGTGATATTCGTTCAAATCCACCGGGACACGCATCTCAAGCAGGGCATCCCGAAAGCCGGCCAACTCCTCCACGCTGATATTCCGCATGAGGAATACTGTAATCAAACTTGCCACTTGTGCCTCCGTATATTTTCCACGGGCAATCTCTTGCAAAATACGATGCGCCTCGTTACGGCCTAAATATTGATGCTCAAATAATCGGTATAATAGTTCTTTCATTTCAGTCTTTGAGTTTATGAGTCTTTGAATCCATTCATTATCATCTTTATAAAAGCTGCATAAAATATTTTCCAAGAAATTCAACACAGCTTTTTAAGCCAATTTCCTATAATAGTTTTTCCTTGCGGAGTCAGAACCGATTCAGGATGGAATTGGATGCCACGTACATCATAACGTTTATGACGAAGCCCCATGATCCGGCCATCTTGCGTATCTACCGCGGTTACCTCCAGGCAATCCGGGAAATCCCTTCGAGAGACGACCCACGAGTGGTAACGTCCCGCCATAAAGTTTTTTCCCATACTTTCAAAAAGGCAATCATCCGCAACGACCTGTATCTCTGAAGCTACACCATGATAAACCTCCGCCAGATTTTCCAATCGGGCCCCGAACACCTCGCCTATAGCCTGTTCTCCCAAGCAAATACCCAAAATGCTCTTAGTCGGGGCATACCTGCGAATCAACGGAAGCAACAGACCCGCCTCGTCCGGAATGCCAGGACCCGGAGAGAGCAATATCTTATCATATTTATCCACATCATCCAGTTCAATCCGATCATTGCGGAACACATCTGCATCGGCTCCCATCTCCCGCACGATATGCAGGAGATTATAAGTAAACGAATCGTAATTGTCCAATAGTAATACTTTCATACTTTTTAGTTTTTAGTTTGTTAAGTTTGTCCGTTTATCAGTTCTTGCCATACCACACCTCAAGAACCCGTAGGGTCAGTTATTCAATTCCTCCGCCAGAAGAATCGCTTTCTTCAAAGCTCCCAGTTTATTATTCACTTCCTGCAATTCGCGCTCGTCATCACTCTTCGCCACAATCCCGGCTCCAGCCTGATAATACAGGACATTTCCCCGGCTGATAAAGGAGCGTATCGTGATGGCCTGATTCAAATCTCCATTCAATCCGATAAAACCGATACAGCCCCCGTATGCGGTTCGATTATGCGGTTCGATTTCAGAGATTAATTGCATTGCCCTAACCTTGGGAGCTCCGCTTAGCGTGCCTGCCGGGAAAGTATCGATAAAGGTCTTGACCGGTGTGCTATCCGCATTTATCTGCCCTGTCACACGCGAGACCAGATGAATCACATGGCTATAATATTGCACCTCTTTATAGAAATCCACCCGCACATCATGGGCATTCCGCGAAAGGTCGTTCCGGGCCAGATCAACCAGCATGACATGTTCGGCATTCTCTTTCGGATCTTCCCGCAAACGTTCGGTACGTCGCTTGTCTTCCTCTACATTTCCCGTTCGAAAAGCGGTACCTGCTATCGGGTCAATACTTGCCACTCCGCCTGACACCTTGCAATGCGTCTCCGGGGAAGAACCAAATATACGGAATCCGCCAAAATCGAAATAAAACAGGTATGGAGACGGATTGATGCTCCTCAAAGCCCGATAAACCTTGAAATCATCTCCGGAAAAGGATTGCTCAAACCGGCGACTCAATACAATCTGGAATACATCCCCACGCAAGCAATGACGGATGCCCGCACGGACCATCGAACGGTATTCCTCATCAGTGATAGGGGAAGACTCCTCCCCTTGCCGATGGAAATTATACGAAGCAAAATTACGGTTATAGATATTGTTCTCCAATTCCGGCAAATGGCTTTCTTCATTCTCTTCCAAAAGCTCGACCAAGGTCAGTTCGTTCCGAAAATGGTCAAATTGTATCAGGTATTTGTAGAATATATAACAGATATCTGGCGCATCATTCTCCGGATGGTGGGATTCCCTGACCGGAATCGGTTCGAAATAGCGAACTGCATCGAACGAGGTATACCCGAACAACCCGCACCAGGCCGAACCCTCGCCCTCTACCTGCAAGCATCCGATAAACTCGTTTAAAGCATCTTCCACCCGATACGCTTCGGTCAAATCTTTGATGACTTGCCTCCTATCGGGAAAATCCAGTGTACACTGATTTCGGTTCACGCTGAATTGCGCTAACGGATGTAGGGCTATAAACGAAAGACTGTTCTCGTGCCCATGAAAATCAGAGCTCTCCAATAAAGCGGATTTCGGATAAATATCACGCACCTTAAGGTAAATACTCACCGGAGTCTGCAGGTCGCCTAAAACCCGATGCACTTTCGTATGATAGAAATATTTCATTTTTTTAGTAATTGGTTGTTAGTAATCGGTAATTGGAATAAGTATCCATATCCTTATCTCCTCGTCCGGAAACGGTAAGGACAATGATATCTTCCGGCCGGAAATTCAATTTCGGCAATACGCCAAGAGCATGTGCACTTTCCAATGCCGGGATAATCCCCTCTGTACGGGTCAGGAAAAATGCGGCTTCGAGAGCCTCATCATCGTTCACCGCTATCACCTTCGCCCGATGTTTCTCTGCCAGATTGGCATGCATCGGACCAATTCCGGGATAATCCAATCCGGCAGAAATGGAATAAGGCTCTTCGATTTGCCCATCCCCATTCTGGATAACAAATGTCCGTGATCCGTGAATGATGCCTTTTTTCCCCAACTGAATGGTAGCTGCAGTCTTTCCGGAAAAGACACCTAATCCGCCCGCCTCAGCCAATACAATCTTGACACGCGCATCATCCAGATAATGGTAAATGGTTCCGGCGGCATTGCTTCCGCCTCCCACACAAGCAATCAGATAATCCGGATAATCCCGTCCCTCATGTTCCTGCAATTGCATCCGGATTTCCCGGCTGATCACGGATTGCAAGCGAGCTACTATATCCGGATAGGGATGCGGACCAACGGTCGATCCTATAATATAATAGGTATCCGCAGGGTGGCAACACCAATCACGTATCGCTTCGTTAGTCGCATCTTTCAGGGTCATATTGCCTGACGTCACTGGAACGACTGTTGCGCCCAACATTTCCATTTTCTGT
>DWYO01000188.1 GCA_019118725.1 Candidatus Parabacteroides intestinavium
ACAACTTATGCAAGGATGAACGCTCCCTTTCAAAAAGAGGCGCAATGCGTTGGAATTGTCCCGCTCTGCGCCTCTTCTTATATTCTCTTTAATTCGTTCTATTTCGCATAACTTACGGCTCTTGTTTCGCGGATTACCGTAATCTTCACCTGTCCCGGATAGGTCATTTCATCCTGAATCTTCTTAGCTATCTCGTTCGACAAGTTCTCGGTTTCCTTATCATCAATCTTATCCGCACCTACAATCACACGCAACTCGCGACCGGCTTGGATGGCATACGTCTTAACCACACCCGGATAAGAAAGAGCCAATTGTTCCAAATCATTCAAACGCTTGATGTAAGCCTCTACGATCTCCCGGCGCGCTCCCGGACGTGCACCGGAGATAGCATCACAAACCTGAACAATCGGAGCCAACAGGGTCTGCATTTCCACCTCATCGTGGTGCGAACCCACCGCATTGCAGATATCCGCCTTTTCCTTATATTTCTCGCAAAGCTTCATACCCAAGATAGCGTGTGGCAATTCCGGTTCATCGTCAGGCACCTTACCAATATCATGCAATAATCCAGCACGTTTTGCCTTTTTCGGATTCAAGCCCAACTCAGATGCCATGATGGCACACAAGTTGGCGGTTTCACGTGCATGCTGCAACAAGTTCTGTCCGTAAGACGAACGATATTTCATCTTACCGATCAAGCGGATCAGTTCCGGATGCAAGCCATGTACACCCAAATCGATTACCGTCCGCTTTCCGGTCTCTACAATTTCCTCTTCTACCTGCTTCTTAACCTTATTGACCACCTCTTCGATACGTGCCGGATGAATACGCCCATCTTGCACCAGTTGGTGCAGGGCCAAACGGGCAATTTCCCGACGAACCGGATCAAAACCAGACAGTACAATTGCTTCCGGCGTGTCATCCACAACAATTTCAATACCGGTAGCCGCTTCCAAGGCACGGATATTACGTCCTTCTCGCCCGATGATTCGTCCCTTTATCTCGTCCGACTCGATATGGAATACGGTAATTGAGTTCTCGATAGCCGTTTCGGTGGCTACACGCTGGATAGACTGAATTACGATCTTCTTGGCTTCTTTGTTGGCTGTCATCTTCGCCTCTTCCATAATATCGTTAATGTAAGACGTCGCTTCCGATTTAGCCTCATCCTTCAGCGATTCGATCAAGCGCTCCTTAGCCTCTTCAGCCGAGAGTCCGGAAAGGCTTTCCAGATGCTCAACCTCCTTCTGATGCAATTTGTCCAGCTCCTGTTTTTTCTTTTCTACCAAGTCCAGTTGTGATGCCAAATTGTCTTTAACCACCTCAACTTCGTTGTTCTTACGCTGCAATTCCTCTTGACGTTGGTTCAGGTTCATCTCACGTTGCTTCAATTTTGCCTCTACCGATTGAATTTTGGCATTACGTTGAGCCACCTGTTTTTCCAGATCGGCTTTCAGGTGAATGAACTTTTCCTTCACTTCAAGCAGTTTGTTCTTCTTAATTACCTCTGCCTCCTTTTCCGCTTCGCGCAGAATCGAGTCGTACCTTGACTTCAAAAGGTAACGCATAGTCAGCCATACAAGCAATCCTCCGATTACGAAGGTCACTATCGATATGATAATATACATTCCCATTTAACTATTAATTTTAATTTGCCAATATGTTATACAATAAAAAAAGCACCACCACACACGGATATCCCCGTGCAGAGCAGTGCGGAAAATCAACGCTTATGTATATAAAAATATCACTTATCTTTCAAATACCGGTCCAGCTCGTCCGTTAACTCGCGAATCTTCTTTTCGAAAGGACTTGTATCCTGTTTTTCCTCCATCCGCAAATTATCAGCGGACAACTGGAGTGCTATGAGCGCCAGCCAATCCCGAGTCGTATAGACAGAGTCATACTTACTCTGGTACTGAAGGAGCTTTTTATCAATCTGCCTGGCCGCAGCCCGCATTATCTCCTCTTCATCCCGACGAATCGTTATCGGATAGCGCCGTCCTGCTATTTCTATATGTATAAGAAACTTTTCGTCCATCGCCTCTAATGTGTAAGTAGTGCGATGCACTTTTCAACTTCCCGCACCAATTTCGACAACCGCAACTTGGCATTCTTCACCTCTCCCTCATGGACAGAAAGGACGTGTGCCGTAAGCATATTGTCACATTTGGCATTCAATTCGCTTATTTTGTCCATAGCCTCTTGTAACTCTGTATTTTTCTGATCCAGAGCCTCTTCCAACTCTTGGATTTTCAGCATTTGCCGGTCGCATAAAGCGATCAATTCCTTGAATCGGACTTCAAACAGAACAAGTAAACTAGTATTCTCTTCGGTCATTTCCTGCCAAATTCTACACAAAAGTATGATTTAGAATTTAAAATAGCAATACTTTATCCCATTTATTTATGTTATTCCATAAAAAAAGGCCGTTCCGGAATGCTGGGAACGACCTTTTTTTCCAAAATCTTCCTCCTGACTTCGTCATCGTGTCACCCAAAAATTTTCATCAAAGAGTTTTGCAATTTTCTGGTGCCTTGCCATCAGCATTGTCTGCGTGTAAACGTCCTTGTTCAGAGGTAGCTTAATATGTATTGTCGTGATTGTCTTTGCCAATGCGAGCACCTTA
>DWYO01000189.1 GCA_019118725.1 Candidatus Parabacteroides intestinavium
CTGTTCTTCTCCTTATTGTTGATATGTGCTGCATGTGGAGAGGAGAAAAAGACAACAGAAGAGGCAGAAGAATCTGTTGAAACCGTATTGCCTACGGCCACGAATGAAGTTACCGTGATGGAACTGAAAGAGACCGACTTCAACCACGAACTGATCAGTAACGGGAAACTTTCCGCCCGGCAAATGGCCGACCTTTATTTTGAAACCGCCGAGCCCATCGCACATATATATGTAAAGAACGGCTCGCACGTCAAGAAAGGTGACAAAATAGCCGAACTGGCCTCGTTTCGCCTCACCAATCAAAAGATAACAGCCTGGGACGCCCTGCAAAAAGCCGAATTGGAACTGAAGGATGTCCTCATCGGACAAGGATATATGCTGAAGGACTCCGTCCGGGTCCCGGCCGAAACGATGAAGCTGGCCCGCATCCAGAGTGGTTATGACCAGGCACTTGCGGCTTATCAGTTAGCCGATTACGAAGAACAGCGTGCTATCCTTAAAGCGCCGTTCGATGGTATCATCGCCAACCTTTCCAGTAAAGAATACAATACCGCATCTACCTCCGAACCTTTTTGTTCGATAATCAATGACCAGACGCTGGAAGCTTCCTTTACCGTGCTGGAGAATGAACTCCCGCTCATCAAACCGGGAGACCGGGTAGAGGTTAGTCCATTCGCCATTGCCGGACTGAAAAGAGAAGGAAATATCACGGAAATCAATCCGTTGATCGACGAGAACGGGATGGTCAAAGTGAAAGCCGCCATCCGGAACGGAGACCGGTTGTACGAAGGCATGAATGTCCAGATCTGCATTCATCGCTCACTGGGCAAGCAACTGGTCGTTCCCAAAAGCGCCGTTGTATTACGCTCCGGGAAACAGGTGGTGTTTACTTTAGTAAATAATAAAGCCAATTGGGTATATGTGCATACCGGATTGGAGAATGCGACAAGCTATACCATCACCGAAGGACTGAAGGAAGGCGATATCGTCATCACCAGCGGAAATATCAATTTGGCTCACGAAGCCCCCGTCAAACTAATCGAAGAATAATATGGTTCGCTTTCTGATACAACGCCCCATTGCGGTATTGATGGCATTTACGGCTTGCTTCATCATCGGGCTGGTTACTTATTTTACCATCCCGGTATCTTTGCTCCCCGATATCGCCATCCCGGAGATTACGGTACAAGTAGCCGGGCAAAACACATCGGCCCGCGAACTGGAGAACACCCTGGTGAAACCTATCCGTCAGCAATTGATGCAAGTGGCCGGGTTACGCGATATCCATAGTGAAACGCGTGACGGGAACGGGGTAATCCGCCTGAGTTTCGACTTTGGAACCAATACCGACCTGGCATTTATTGAGGTCAATGAGAAAATAGATGCCGCCATGAGTATGCTTCCCCGCGAAGTGGAACGCCCGCGTGTGGTAAAGGCCAGCGCAACGGATATCCCGGTGTTCTGCCTGAACCTGACATTAAAAGAGAAACAAGACGAAACAGCCTTTCTGGACTTGTGCCAATTTGCTGAAACGGTTATCAAACGAAGAATTGAGCAATTGCCCGAAGTAGCCATGGTCGATGTGACCGGAGTTATTGGAAGACAATTGCAAATCGTCCCGGACCCGAACAAACTGGAGACCTCGGGCATCACCTTGGAAGATATTGAGGAGGTATTAGAGGCCAACAATGTCGAACCGGGAAGCATGACCGTGCGTGACGGGTACTATGAATATAACATAAAATTCTCTACACTGCTCCGTACCTTGGAGGATGTACAGAATATCTACCTGAATAAGGAAGGGCGCATCCTGCAACTGAAGGATCTGGCGCAGATCTCCATCGTCCCGGAGAAAGAGAGCGGTGTCTCGATGGCCAATAACAAACGGGCCGTTACGTTGGCAATCATCAAGCAATCGGACGAGAGCATGGACAAGATGAAGGAGTCGCTGGGCGAAATCACCGAATATTTCGCATCCATCTATCCGGACATCGAGTTCACCATCACCCGCAATCAGACCGAATTGCTGGATTATACCATCTCCAACCTGAAGCAGAACCTTTATTTAGGCCTTCTGTTTATCTGTATCGTGGCGGTAATCTTCCTGGGCGATGTCAAGAGTCCGTTCGTTATCGGACTAAGTATGGTGGTCAGTATCGTCACCAGCTTCTTCTTCTTTTATCTGTTCAATATGTCTTTAAACATCATCTCCCTATCCGGATTGATTCTGGCTTTGGGTATGATGATCGATAGTTCCATTATCGTAACCGAGAACATCGCGCAATGGAGGGCGAAAGGCTATTCTCTGGAGGATGCCTGTGCCAAGGGAACCTCCGAAGTGATCACACCGATGTTGAGTTCTACCTTAACCACGATAGCCGTATTCGTCCCGCTGGTATTCATGAGCGGAATCGCGGGAGCCATCTTCTACGACCAGGCGTTTGCGGTTACAGTAGGCCTGATGGTCTCCTACTTCACCGGTATCATGCTCCTGCCTGTATTGTATAAACTGGTGTATAGCATTCCGGAGATGAAAAAGACATGGCTCAATCTTAAGGTGAACAACCTGATCAAAGAACATACGATGGACCGGTTCTATGACCAAGGTGTCGATTTTGTATTCCGGCATAAGAAAAGCTCGCTCATCCTGAGCGCGATTACCATACCGATGTGCGTAGTCCTGTTTTATGCCATCCCGAAAAGCCGGATGCCGGAGATTGACCAGAACGAACTGATCGCACATTTGGAATGGAACGAGAACATCCACTTGGACGAAAACCGGGAACGCATCGCTTCGCTCATGGAAGAGGCGGAGAAAATCGGAGCGCAACACACGGCTTACATCGGTCAACAACAATTCTTATTGAACCGGGATCGTGAACTTTCGATTTCCGAAGCGGAACTCTATTTCAAGACCCAAAAAACCGACCAGATAGCTCCGTTGCAGGAGGCTCTCGCACAATGGATCAGGATGCATTACCCCATGGCGGTAGTATCTTTCGCTCCCCCTGAGACCGTCTTCGAGAAGATGTTTGATACGGGCGAGGCAGACATTGTGGCGGAACTCTATGCCCGAAACAAAGAGCAGACTCCAGCCGCTACGGATATCCAAGCCTTGGAAAAGAAAATTGAGGCTCAAGCCGGAGAAATACCGGTCGGCGTCGCTTTCGACAATCAGTTGAACATCGCTATCGACAATCAGAAATTGTTATTATATAATGTATCCTACGATGAGGTATATCGTACCTTAAAAACAGCTTTTAAGGAAAACGAGATCGCCACACTTCGCTCCTACCAGCAATATTTACCGATAACTCTGGCGGGAACGGATGTATCCATTGAAGATATCCTGCAACGTACCTTGATCCGTACCACAATACCGGCATCGGATGAGAGCGAAGAAACGGTGGTAAACTATATCCCGTTACGTTCGCTGGTGCAGGTGACTCCGGGCGAAGACCTGAAAACCCTGACCGCAGGAAAGAACGGTGAATTCATTCCTTTCAGCTTCTATGACGTGAAAAACGCGGAGGAACTGATGGGCAACATCCGGAATATCATCCAAAGCGATACGAAGTATAACGAGGAATGGGACCTGGACTTCACCGGAAGCTTCTTCTCCAACCAGCAAATGCTGAACGAACTGGTGGTGATCCTTTTCATCTCGATTCTTCTGATGTATTTTATCCTGGCATCGCAATTCGAGAGCTTCCTCCAGCCGCTCATCGTCCTGTGTGAAATCCCGATAGACGTGGCGGCTTCACTCATCACCCTTTGGATATTCGGCCATACGCTGAACCTGATGAGTGCTATCGGTATTGTGGTGACGTGTGGTATCATCATCAACGACTCCATCCTGAAACTGGATATGATTAACGAGCTCCGAAAAGACGGATGGCCGCTACTCGAAGCGATTCATGAAGGAGGACGCCGGCGCTTGCGTCCTATCGTGATGACCTCGCTGACCACCATATTCGGTATGGTGCCGTTGCTCTTCTCGTTCGATATGGGAAGCGAATTGCAGAAGCCTTTATCCATAGCCATGATTTCAGCCATGCTGATCGGTACTGCAGTCAGCTTGTTTGTCGTTCCTTTGGTCTATTGGTATATTTACAGGAAACATGATACAAGCGAGGGAAATATAACGAAATGATAAATATTCGGTTTTTTTAGTTCATGAGTCTGTTAATTGGTCAATTTAAGGCTCATGGACTTACAGACTAAAAACTCAAAAACTAAAAACAACAATATGGATACAATAAGAACAATGAAAATAAAATGGATAGGCTTGCTCCTCCTGATCGCTAATCTGGCATCAGCTCAACCTATCGTGCTTTCCTTGGATGAGACCATCCGTCTGGCGGCTGATAGTTCACTGGAAGCATTCCGTAGCAAAAACCTTTATTTGTCAGGATATTGGGAGTTCCGGAACTACAAGGCCGAACGCTTGCCCAGCTTGACGCTTAATCTGACTCCGGCACAATACTACCGCGATATCACCCGGCGTTATGATTCGGAGGCGGATATTGATGTTTACCGTAAGCAACAATCCTTTTATGCCAGTGGAAATTTGAATATCACCCAGAACTTTGACCTCTTGGGCGGTAGCTTTTATATCGATTCCGATTTAGGATATATGCGCTCGTTTGGCGAGAACACCTACAACCAATTTACTTCGGTTCCTATCCGCATCGGATATAGTCAGGATTTGATCGGGTATAACGCCTTCCGGTGGGAACGAAAAATCGAACCGTTGAAGTTTGAAAAAGTGAAAAAGGAATTTCTTTACAATATGGAGGCTATCAGCGAGCAAGCTACGACCTATTTTTTTCAGTTGGCTATGGCACAAGTGGAATATGACATGGCAAAAGAGAACGTAGCTTCGACCGATACGCTTTATCGTACCGGACAGGAACGACATAAGATAGCCGCAATCAGCCAAGAGGATCTGTTAACCCTGCGTCTGGATGCTATCAATGCCCGGAATACGTTGAAAAATACGGAAATAGCCTTGAAGCGTGCCATGTTCAGCCTGGCCTCTTACCTGAATTTCGACAAGAACAAGGAAATACGCCTGCGACTGCCCTCCCACCCGCGCGAACTAAGCATCTCGGTGGATGACGCCCTGACATTCGCACGCGAGAATAACCCGGAATTTTTATCGGTAAAACAAAGTGTCCTGGAAGCTGAACAGGAGGTAGACCGCACCAAGAAAGAAGCGATGTTCAACGCTTCGGTCAATGCCAGTATCGGTTTCAACCAGGTATCTTCCAAATTCAAGGACGTCTATCGCGATCCGCTCCAGCAGGATGTTGTGGCCATCTCCATCTCCATACCTTTGGTAGACTGGGGTGTCCGAAAAGGGAAACACAACATCGCTAAAAGCAACCTGAGCATCGCACAGACCACCGCCAAGCAGACCGAGATCAGTGTGGAGGAAGATGTCATCATGACCGTAGGCGACTTCAATATCCAGCAGAACCTGATCAGTAGTGCAGAGGAGGCCTTGGATATAGCTCTTATGGCCTACCAGGAGACCAAACAACGCTTCCTGATAGGCAAAGCCGATATCAATAGTCTGACACTTTCTCTGAACCGCCAGCAGGAAGCCCAGCGAAATTACATCACCGCTTTGCAGAACTATTGGCTGAGTTATTATAAAATAAGGAAGCTGACGCTCCACGATTTTGAAATGGGTATATCTCTGTCTAACGAATTCGACTATCAGCATGAGCTCTAAACGGAAAATATCATCCTTTACGGTTATTGTCGCGTTCCTTTGCGTGGCTCTGGCGGGTATAGCGTTCATTCCGCTCCTGCCGATCAAACTATCACCCTCACGCACACTTCCCAAGCTGAGTGTACGGTTTGATATGCCAGGCAATTCGGCCCGGGTCATCGAGATGGAGGTCACTTCCCGACTGGAATCCATGTTGGCCCGCATCAAGGGGGTAAAAGAGATAACCTCTACCTCCGGAAACGGTTGGGGACAAATCAACGTTGAATTGGACAAGCATACGAATGTAGACGCGGCACGCTTCGAGGCCTCCACGATCGTACGCCAGACCTGGCCCGACCTCCCGGACGGGGTTTCCTATCCGGTATTGCAAATGAGCCGTCCGGACGATAAGAGCGCACGCCCGTTCCTAAGCTATACGCTGAACGCAGCCGCCACACCCATTTTTATCCAGCGCTTTGCGGAAAATCAAATCAAACCGCGGCTCAGCACCATCCAGGGGATTTACCGCATTCAGGTAAGCGGAGCCACTCCGATGGAATGGCGTCTGGAGTATGACAATAATCAGCTCACGGAGTTAGGTATCACGGTGGCTGACATCCAAACGGCTATCAGTACCTATTATAATAAAGAGTTCCTGGGCATTGCTGATATTTCTCCCAATGATCCTGACCGAAAATGGATGCGTCTTGCTCTGATTCCAGAGGTATCTGAACAGGGATTCGACCCGCAAAAGATCAGTATCAAAGGGAAAGACGGAAAGCTGATCCGCTTAGACCAAATCCTGAAGGTAACCCGCCAGGAAGAGGAACCGCAAAGCTATTACCGCATCAACGGACTTAACTCTATCTACTTGTCTATCTGGGCAGAAGAGACCGCCAACCAATTACAGGTAGCCAAAAAGGTAAAAGAGGAAATCCAACACATTGAAGAGATTCTTCCAGCCGGATATGAAATACATACCAGCTATGACGCAACCGAATATATTCAGGAGGAGCTGGACAAGATCTACGTCCGTACGGGCCTGACAATCCTTATCCTGCTGGTATTTGTCTTGCTGATTACGTGGAACGTGCGTTATCTGTTCCTTATCGTCATCAGCCTAAGCATCAATCTATGCATAGCCGTTATCTTCTACTACCTGTTGGGATTGGAAATGCAGCTCTATTCGCTTGCCGGAATAACCATCTCGCTCAGCCTGGTCATTGATAATACCATTGTCATGACCGACCATATACGCCGGCGCCATAACCTGGAGGCATTCCTTTCCATCCTGGCAGCTACGCTGACCACCATAGGCGCGCTGGTCATCATATTCTTCCTGGACGAGAATATCCGGTTGAACTTACAGGACTTTGCAGCGGTGGTGATTATCAATCTGGCGGTATCTTTGGCTATCGCCCTGTTCCTTGTCCCGGCTTTGATCGACAAAATGGGACTTGGCCATGCTAAAATAGTAGAGAAAAAGTCTTTTTGGGGGTTCCTCCGCTATATTCCGGTCTATTTTACCCGGTATTATAAGGCACAGATCCGGTTCTTATGCAACTGGAAGAAACTCTCGTGTGTCGTACTGGTTCTGGCATTCGGGCTCCCGGTGTTCATGCTCCCAGACAAGATAGAACTGGATGATAAGAAAGAGTATAGTCATACCGATTCTGTTTTTGTGGAAAAATACAATGCATTCGTCAAAGAGGATGTCTGGAAAGAGAAAATCAAACCGGTCATCGACAAGAGTCTGGGCGGAACATTGCGCCTATTCGTAGAAAAGGTCTATGAAGGCAGCTATTTTACCCGGAATGACGAGACGGTATTGAATATCACGGCCTCAATGCCCAACGGGACAACACTTGAACAGATGAATACCTTAATCAACCGCATGGAGGCGTTCCTGAGCACGCACAAGGAGATACGTCAGTTCCAGACTAATATCTATAATGCCCGACAAGCAGGTATCGACGTATATTTCACCCGTGAGGCAGAACGGAGCGGATTTCCTTATACGTTGAAAAGCCAGGTCATCAGCAAAGCGCTGGAGTTAGGAGGCGGTAGCTGGGGTGTCTGGGGGTTGATGGACCAAGGATTCAGCAATGATGTGCGTGAAGGGGCAGGCTCCTACCGCATCGAGATGTTTGGCTATAATTACGATGAGCTTTATGAATGGGCAGAGAAACTCCGTGCCGAACTGCTCACCAACCGGCGTATCAAAGATGTGCTGATCAACTCGGAATTCTCGTGGTGGAAAGATGACTACCAAGAATTCTATTTTAACCTGAACAAGGCACGTATGGCACAGGAAAATATCCGTCCGATGGAGCTTTTCGCCTCCGTCAGCCCAGTATTCGGCAAAGATATCTATGCCGGAAATATCCTCGTGGAGAACGAAACGGAAAACCTAAAACTCTCTTCGCGTCAGTCACACGAGTATGATATCTGGAATATGCAGTATATTCCACAAAGAGTGGGCGACAAATATTATAAATTGTCTGAACTGGCTACAGTGGAGAAAGGACAGATGCCGCAACAGATAGCCAAGGAGAACCAGCAATACAAACTTTGCCTGCAATATGAGTATATCGGCTCATCCAACCGAGGCAACAAAATCCAAAAAGAAACCGTAAAGGAGTTTCAAAAGCTGCTTCCGATGGGATATACGGCCGAAGTAGACCGGAGTTTCTGGAGTTGGGACGATAGCGATAATTCGCAATACCTGCTTTTGCTGTTGATTATCGTCATCATCTTTTTTACCACCAGTATTCTATTCAACTCGTTGAAGCAGCCCCTGGCAATTATCTTTGTCATCCCGATCTCATATATTGGCGTATTCCTGACATTCTATTGGTTTAAGCTGAACTTCGACCAAGGCGGATTTGCATCGTTTGTGCTCTTGTGCGGTATTACGGTAAATGCCAGCATTTATATTCTGAATGAGTATAATCAGATCCGCCAGCGCTTCCCGTGTATGACACCGCTCCGTGCTTATCTGAAAGCCTGGAATGCCAAAATTACACCTATATCGCTGACGGTTATTTCAACTATCTTAGGATTTATTCCATTTATGATCGGTGAGGATAAGGAAGCCTTCTGGTTTCCGCTGGCTGCCGGTACCATTGGCGGATTGGTCATGTCTATCATCGGTATCTTTATCTATCTGCCTATTTTTACCGTACCGAAAAAGAGTACAAAGCAGACAGATAATTAAACGGGGACGGTGTGTCATAATTGCAAACTGCTGCGTTATTTTCGGAATTCGGGCTAAGTCATTTACTCCAGTAAACTCCTGTCGCCCTCATCCTCAATGCCTTGCATTTTGCTAATTCTGACACACCTTAATG
>DWYO01000190.1 GCA_019118725.1 Candidatus Parabacteroides intestinavium
GGCTACCATGCCTCCTAAAATCCGAACCCTGGCCAATGCCATCCTTAAAAATCCGGAAGAAATTCAAATAGCCATCTCCCGTCCGCCGGAGACCATCATGCAAACGGCTTACATTTGCTATGATGCGCAAAAATTAAGGATTCTGGAAGACCTGTTCAGCCAGAGCCGTCCGCAACGGGTAATCATCTTCTCCTCCTCCAAAATGAAAGTAAAGGAGTTGACGAAAACCTTGCGCAAGATGAAATTCAATGTGGCCGAGATGCACTCTGATCTGGAACAATCCCAACGGGAAGAGGTGATGCGAGAGTTCAAGAACGGGAAAGTGGATATCCTGGTGGCTACAGATGTCGTGGCACGAGGTATCGACATCAATGACATCCGACTTGTGGTCAACTTTGACATCCCGCATGACCCGGAAGATTATGTGCATCGTATAGGACGAACCGCACGAGGTACCAACGGAGAGGGATTGGCCATCACATTCGTAGGCAAAGAGGAACAAGCCGCATTCAAGCGTATTGAAGATTTTCTGGGGCAATCCGTGTATAAAATACCTATCGACCCTAAATTCGGCGAGATCCCGGAGTATAAACCGGAAGAAAAGCCCCAAAAGCAGGGACACCCCCGGAAAAAGGCCAGTACCCCGCGCAACAAAAAAGATTCATCAAGAAACAATACACGCAAGAAATAGGAAAGAAGCAGGCTGATAACGAATTTTATGTCTGCCCTGAGCGTGCCAATTCAAAGAATAATATTAACTTTGCGAAGATATTAAAAGTAAACTTTTAAATCCGAAAAAAGAAAATGGTAAAAAGTGCATTACAAATTGCAAGAGCAGCTTACCAACCCAAGGTTCCGGCTGCTTTGAAAGGTGCGGTAAAGGCTATAGATGGCGAATACACGCAATCTGTAGCAGACCAAGAAGAAATTAAGAAATTGTTCCCGAATACGTATGGTATGCCGGTGATTACTTTTGAGAAATCAAACGACGTAAAGACGTTCCCGGCTATGAACGTAGGCGTTATCCTTTCAGGAGGTCAAGCTCCTGGCGGACATAACGTAATCGCAGGTCTGTTTGATGGTATCAAGGCTCACAATCCAGCTTCCCGTCTCTATGGATTCATCTTAGGTCCTGGTGGCTTGGTTGACCATAAGTATATGGAACTGACTTCTGACATTATCGATGAGTACCGTAACACAGGTGGTTTCGATATGATCGGTTCCGGTCGTACAAAACTGGAAACGAAGGAACAGTTCGACAAAGGTCTGGAAATCCTAAAAGAGCTGGACATCAAAGCATTGGTTATCATCGGTGGTGACGATTCGAATACGAACGCTTGCGTATTGGCCGAGTACTATAAGGCTACAGGTGCCGGCGTACAGGTAATCGGTTGTCCGAAAACAATTGATGGAGACTTGAAGAATGAGCAGATTGAAACTTCTTTCGGTTTCGATACCGCTTGTAAGGTTTATTCAGAAGTAATCGGTAATATCGAACGCGATTGCAACTCGGCTCAGAAATACTGGCACTTCATCAAGCTGATGGGTCGCTCGGCTTCACACATCGCTTTGGAATGTGCTTTGCAGACCCAGCCAAACATCTGTATTATTTCGGAAGAGGTAGAGGCTAAGGATATGTCATTGGATGATATCGTTACCTATATTGCCGATATCGTAGCTAAACGTGCGGCTGAAGGCCATAACTTCGGTACGGTATTGATTCCGGAAGGCTTGATCGAGTTCGTACCGGCTATGAAACGCTTGATTGCCGAATTGAATGATTTCTTGGCTAAGCATGATGCTGAGTTCAAGATGATCAAGCGTAGTGAACAACGTGCTTACATCATCAGTAAGTTGACGAAAGAAAACTCTGACCTGTATGCATCTCTGCCGGAAGGCGTAGCTCGCCAGTTATCTTTGGATCGCGACCCGCACGGAAACGTTCAGGTATCGTTGATCGAAACTGAAAAGCTGTTGTCTGAAATGGTAGGCAAGAAACTGGCTGAATGGAAAGCAGAAGGCAAGTTCGTAGGCAAATTCGCGGCTCAACACCACTTCTTCGGTTATGAGGGACGTTGTGCGGCTCCGTCTAACTATGACGCTGACTATTGCTATTCATTAGGTTATACCGCATCTTGCCTGATTGCAGCCGGCAAGACAGGGTACATGTCATCGGTTCGCAATACCACGGCTCCGGCTGATCAATGGATTGCAGGTGGTATACCTGTTACGATGATGATGAACATGGAACGTCGTCATGGCGAAATGAAACCGGTTATCCAGAAAGCTTTAGTTAAGCTGGATGGCGCTCCTTTCAAGGAATTTGCGGCTCACCGTGACGAATGGGCTAAGAATACCTGCTATGTATATCCGGGTCCGATCCAGTACTTCGGTCCGTCAGAAGTATGCGACCAGCCGACTAAGACATTACAATTGGAGCAGGCTAATAAATAAAATATAGATTATTGCTTATAAAGGACGGTGTGTCGGTCATGGGCAATCTGCTTCGTTGCTTTCGGGATGAGGGCTGCAATCATTTACAGGTGTAAACGCCTTGTCCCTCACCCTCGGCGTCTGGCATCTTACCCTTTCTGACGCACCTTAAGGGAGTGTAGCAAAATTCGCATTTTGATACACTCCTTTTTTTACTTATTACGATTATGGTTCTCAACTATTATACCCCCATTAAAACCTTTTGGGAAGGATTGCAATCCGTCCGAGAAACGGGAGCATTCCGCATTCCATTCCGGGATATTTTATTGGACTCGCCTGAGGTATATGGCTTTTCAATTTTACGGAAAGCGATCTTAACGTATGAAAGGGAACATGGGATATCTGAGGAAGAGGGTAAAAGCCGAATGCCATTCTATCGTCAATTCCAACGACGCCTGATTGGTCCGGAACTGATACCCTTTGTGACCTCCCTTTATGAAGAGGAAACGGAGTACAATATAGGAGACTTCCCCCATTTGGTACTGACATTCGATTACCAGCGGTTGGCCGAGCATTGTTTGAGTGAGAATGTATTTCTTTTCCGATGCAAATATGAGGAAGAAGCCAGCATCGCCTCACTCAAACAAAGTTTGGAACGGGAATATGACAAGGTATTCTTTGATGCGGAAAATACCGGATTCGCCCCGGATTCACGCTTCGTTTCTCTTTTATATAACGCCCTGTTAGAGATTCGTCCGAAAAAAGAGACACCACATAAAGAATGGAGACTGGCGCTATTCAAGACCCCCGAAGAGGCGAATTATCTTTGGGAAAAACAAACCATCTTCCCCATAACCACTTGGGACATTCCTTTATCCTGCCTGGTAAGAATAGAACTGAAACCGGATTATAGGGAGATGCCGGAGTTATATACGGCTCTTATCGGATGGATGAAGCATTGCGGACTGGTACCGGAACAAATACTGACGGGCCTGGTAGAATAATCCCCCCCAACGAAGATGTCCATAAACTAAAAAACTCAAAAATATGGTTGAATTAACAAATGAACACTTGACGGTACAAATATCGTCACACGGAGCTGAATTATGCAGTATTCGTGGAAATGCGTCCGGCCGAGAATATTTATGGCAGGCAGACCCCACCTATTGGAAACGGCACTCACCGGTTTTATTCCCCATCGTAGGTAGTGTTTGGGAGAACCGGTATCATCATGCGGGCCAATCTTACACCTTATCCCAGCACGGCTTTGCTCGTGATATGGATTTCGAACTGGTCAGCCAATCGGAAACCGAAGTGCTCTTCCGCTTAGAGAGTAATGCGGAGACTTTAGCCAAATATCCATTTCCGTTCCGATTGGAAATCGGCTATCAACTCATCCGCAACCAGGTAAAGGTGCTATGGGCGGTATATAATCCGGTTTCTACAGACCTGTATTTCCAAATCGGGGCTCATCCTGCTTTCTACTATCCGAATTACACACCGGAGGACTCAGAACGCGGATATTTCGCCTTCGACAAGACAGACGCTCTCTCTTATATCCTGATTGCTGAGAAGGGATGTGTATCTCCGGATACTTATCCCCTGCACTTGCAAGAGGGGCTCCTGCCTTTAGATACACACACCTTCGACCGGGATGCCTTGATACTGGAAAACGGGCAAGTGAACGAGGTACGTCTATTGGATACAAAGAAAGAGGCTTATCTCTCGTTGCGATTCTCGGCACCGGTGGTCGGCCTTTGGTCTCCTCCCACCAAAAACGCTCCGTTTGTCTGTATCGAACCTTGGTACGGACGTTGTGATAGGGCACATTATACCGGAGAATACAAGGACAAAGACTGGATGCAGCATCTTTCCGGAAACGGAGAGTTTCATGCGGATTATACTATTTGTCTGGAACGGGAATAACCTTAATGGGATATATAATAAAAACAGCCTCGGTTTTATACCCGAGGCTGTTTTCTAATTGTTTTCTAATCTGATTTTCTAAACACTAATTTCTAACTTCTTCATGAATTAGGCACGGAACGAGAGGCTCGAACTCCCGACACCTGGTTTTGGAGACCAGTGCTCTACCAACTGAGCTAGTTCCGTATTGCGGATGCAAAGGTAGGGATTTATTTTAAATATCCAAATAGTATGGAGAAAAAAATGAGAGAAAATCGTTTTTTATTTCGCTTCTTCATACTTCATACTTTCTCCGTTAAGCTCGGGGAATGTACCGCAAAACGGACATCACTCCCCTAATAAGGTAAATCCTCCTCTTTTCCCGGTTTAAGGAAATCCGGCATAGGTTCCATATTACCTGAGGCAGGAACAGAGGCCGAAGCCCCGTCACCCGTTGCTTTTGAGCGAAACTCATGTATAGGCAAATCATCCTCAATATTCATAAACTTGGCAAACTCGCTCCGGAAACGCAGACGGACATCACCTACAGCTCCATTACGATGCTTGGCAATGATAATCTCCGCCAATCCCAACAACGAATTGCCATGCTCATCCTCCTTAATCTTATAATATTCCGGACGATGGATAAAACATACCATATCTGCATCCTGCTCAATCGCACCCGATTCACGCAGGTCGGCCAATTGCGGGCGTTTTCCTTCGGCACCCTGACGATTCTCCACGCCACGGTTCAACTGGGAAAGAGCTATAATGGGAATGTCCAACTCTTTAGCCAGCCCCTTCAACGAACGAGAGATCATACTCACCTCCTGCTCACGGCTTCCGAAATTCATCCCGCTGGCATTCATCAGCTGGAGGTAGTCGATGATAATACATTTCACCTGATGCTCACGCACAAGACGACGCGCTTTCGTACGCAATTCGAACACCGAGAGGCTTGGCGTATCATCTATATAGATCGGAGCGTCATACAGCTCCTTTATCTTGAAGTTCAACTGATCCCATTCGTACTGCTCCAACCTACCGCTTTTCAACTTATCGCCCGGAATTTCACTGGCATTGACCATCAGACGGTTCACCAGCTGCACATTACTCATTTCCAACGAGAACAGAGCTACAGGGATATTGAAATTTACCGCCATATTCTTTGCCATCGAGAGGACAAACGCCGTTTTACCCATGGCCGGACGGGCGGCTATAATCACCAGATCCGACTTTTGCCATCCGGAGGTAATCTTATCCAGATCATGGAACCCCGTCGCCAATCCGCTTAACCCTCCTTCTTGCTTAGCGGCATTTTCAATTACCTTGAGCGCCTCGTTAATAACCGGATTGATCTGCGTCGCATCTTTCTTGACATTCCGTTGGGATATCTCAAACAACTTGCCTTCGGCCTCTTGCATAAGATCATCCACATCAACCGTCTCATCAAATGCCTTGCTCTGTATCTGAGCCGAAAAAGAGATAAGCTCACGCGCCAGATATTTCTGAGCGATAATCCGCGCATGATACTCGATATGGGCACTGCTGGCCACTTTGCTGGTCAGTTGCGCGATATAATAAGCTCCGCCCACCTGATCCAGATCTCCGCGTTTACGCAATTGCTCGGTTACCGTCATCATGTCGATCGGGAGTTGTTGTACCGCCAAGTCGACTATCGCCTCAAAAATCAATTGGTGCGCATGCTCATAAAAACATTCCGGTTTAAGAATCTCGCTGATTATCGAATAAGCGTCTTTCTCCAACATCAATGCCCCTAAAACAGCCTCTTCCAACTCGCGTGCCTGAGGTTGCATACGTCCCATTTCAGGGACAATCACGGTTTTCGTCTTTGAACGACTGGATGATATGTTCTTTATTCTTTCCGCCATACCCGTTAAGTTCCTATGTTTTTAAGTTATAGTTTTTTTGAGCTGACAAAACATCTGCCAACCCAAAGACACACAAACTTAAACATTTTATTCTTTAAATGTATATATTTTGTTCAATATGAAATTGGCAATCGTATAGAATACCATCGCAAGCAACTGGTTATAATAAGGGTCAATGCCGGATGTCGCATTCAAGACAAACAAGACCCCCAATTGGAACAGGTAAGAGATACCGAATACGATACCGAAGCGCACGGCGCTACGCCTCCATCCCGCCGCGCTATGGAATGTCCAGCAACGATTCCAAACGAAACTATTCAGTACTCCGATGCCATATCCCGTTATGTTGGACACATAATCCGAGAAACCACATACCTTGAGCATAATCCAAATAACCAAAGCAGTAATGAGCGTATTCCCTACTCCCACGATACCGAACTTGATAGCCTGTCTAAATAGGATGTTTTTGTGCATAATTCCGTAATGTCTCTTCAATATCTTCCGGCGTAAATTCCTTGACATTCGTGATGGTATACACATCGGCCAGGAAATTCCCGTATTCATTGCAAGTAGTTATAATCTGCGCCATAATCAGGCGGATATCCGAACGGAGCGGGAACAAGACCGACAGGTTGACATAATTCTCGCCTATCTCCAAACGCTCCATCTCGCAATCCGCCTTCGGGAAATAATAGCCGAACTCGCGCTCAATAACCTGCCGCTGATAAGCCTCGAAGGGCTGTAATGTAGCGGAAAACATCAACACGCAAAAACGCAGTTTTTCTCCACGGCCTCCTAATCCGGTCGCGATATAAATCTGTTTCTCGTCTGATAGCTCCGACTCCAGTCCCATCTGGATTTCCATCAAGGCCAGACAAGCCCAGTCCAGTTCCGGAGCTTCCGGATGCTGCTCCACATATTGTTTCAAATAGGTATACGCCTTCGGATTTTTGGAAGAGGCAAGCTTGATCAGCAGATTTCTGACCGTATATTTAGACAAGTATTCAGGCTCTTCAGATGCGGTCTGTCCAACCAGTTCTGCATACAGATCCGCACATTCCTCATCGGTCGCTTTATAATCACGTGAAATTCCCCGTTTGTAGTCTTTGGATGAACGGAAATATTCCATCTGCAAATCGACCGGCACACTCCGTTCCAGGACATGAATATTCCCTTTCATATTCCGGAATGAATCCTGATAATTACTCAAATTATCATTATGATCTTCATATATATTCATACCATTTTCAAATAAGCCGTTTCCACCTTCTGTAACCGGT
>DWYO01000191.1 GCA_019118725.1 Candidatus Parabacteroides intestinavium
GGGCTGATGATCTAAAAGCAACAACGGACGTTGTGGATCCAAAGTACGGGTTAATTCTTGCAAGGGTAAACGATTCGGATTAGAACGGTCATCACGCCCGGCTATTTGAATGCCATTAGGCAGGACTAAAGTACTATCTTGCAACCAGCAAATCGGTGTTTTCCTTGAGATGAATTCTCGGCATCGGGAAGCTCCGCTGATATATTCATGATTCCCTGGTACCATATACACCCCTAACGGAGCTTTTAAGGCTCGGAGTTCTTCATCCATCCGCTCCTCTAAGACCGGTCTTAAAGTGCTATCGATTAAATCGCCTGAAATCAGGATTAAATCCGGCCGGGCATCCGTTATCATCTGCAAATAGCGTTGAAGACGGGCTTTGTCGGTCCCATACCCTAAGTGAATATCACTTACAGCTACTACACGCAGGTGCTTATTTCCTTCAACAGGCTTGTTGATATTTAAGTGAATAATCTTCGTGTCCGGATGTGAATAATGCAGATATCCACAAGCTAATACTATGAGCGTCAAAGAAAAGCAGATTATAAACCGATGGTTGATAACTATATGGAGAATCCGTAATATATCGGTGAATAAAAGCAATAGTACCATATATAATGTGAATATCAGCCAACCTGTTGTAAGATAGTAAAGCGTATGCATCCATCCGCTCGCCTCTGGTAATCCGCGATTCCCGAAGAATCCGAAGAACGAGAGACAGCCTCCCCAATACAATACAGAAAGTACCCATCGTACCGGCAAAGATAATCCTTGTAAAAGTTCCCAGCTACGATAATAAATATATATGTTGCCTAATAAATACAATCCGGCAAACACAATAAAAAATACATGCATCTTTCTTTATATTTTAATATAAGGCGGGATAGCCTTTTCATAAATCTCCAAAAAGAACAAAGGCCGATAATCATTCGATTATCGGCCTCTTTATGTACCCAGACCCGGGGTCGAACCGGGATGGAAGTGAATCCACTGGTGTTTGAGACCAGCGCGTCTACCGATTCCGCCATCTGGGCATTTTGAAACATCTTTTTTATCTCTGCTTGAGATGGTTTGTTTCTCAATTGCGATGCAAAGGTAAGGCTTTTTTTTAGACTGACAAATTTTTCGTCTGTTTTTTTTCAAAAAAAGTGCAAGAAAATAATTTTGACGATTATTTTGGATTGTAAAGAGGAAATCAAAGATTATTTCGTTAGATTTGTGGCTGTATAACTTTAAAGTCTATTCGATATGACCAATAACTATTGTGTTATCTTAGCTGGCGGCATCGGTAGCCGATTTTGGCCGTTCAGTCGTGCAACCTATCCCAAGCAATTTCTTGATTTCTTTGGTACAGGTCGTTCATTGCTGCAAATAACGTATGACCGCTTCACCAAAATTATCCCGAAAGAAAATATATATATTGCAACAAACGAATCTTATTCGGACTTGGTTCATCAGCAATTGCCTCAATTAAAAGGCAGTCAGATACTTTTAGAACCCAAGCGCCGTAATACGGCTCCCAGCGTGGCGTATGCTGCTTATCATATCCGTGCCATCAATCCGGATGCCAATATAATAGTAGCCCCCTCTGATCATTTGATCCTAAAGGAGGATGTCTTTTTGGAAGAGGTGCGGAAAGGCTTGGATTTTGTTAAAGAAAATGACGCTCTGTTGACCATGGGCATTCGTCCGAGTCGTCCGGAAACAGGCTATGGCTATATCCAGAGCTGCGATTTGACCACTGATGGTATTATCACCAAGGTGAAGACTTTTACAGAAAAACCGAATTTGGATTTAGCTAAAATATTTTATGAAAGTGGCGAGTTCTTCTGGAATTCGGGTATTTTCTTATGGAATGTCAACGCCATTATCGATGCTTTCCATAAATACCTGCCGGAAATAGCCGTGCGTTTCGATTTGGGTGCACCGATTTTCAATACACCGGAGGAACATGCGTTTATCCATCAGAACTTTCCTTATTGCTTGAATATTTCTATCGATTATGGAATCATGGAGAAAGCCGAGAATGTCTATATGCTTTGTATTGACATGGGGTGGGCGGATTTAGGCACATGGGGATCGCTGTTTGATATTGCAGACAAAGACGCGAATGGCAATACTCCATTGAAAACAAAAGCATTGTTGTATGAGAGTAATGGAAATGTTATCGCGTTGAACGATCCGAAGCGACTGGCTGTTATCCAAGGATTACAGGATTATATCATTGCCGAATCGGGAAATGTATTGCTTATCTGTAAACGGGAGGATGAACAACGGATAAAAGAGTTCATGGCAGATGCGCAAATGAAGTTCGGGGATGAGTTTCAATAGAATTCTTAATGATATCTCGAAAGAAGGGGGCTGTGTCAAAATGAATGTTTTGATACAACCCCATTAAGGTGTGTCAGAATTAGCAAAATACAAGGCGTTGAAGATGAGGGCGACAGGAGTTTACTGGAGTAAATGACTTAGCCCGAATTCCGAAAATAACGCAGCAGTTTGCAATTATGACACACCGTCTTTCTTCAACCATTTTTTGCCCCAATAATGCACCGGATACCAAGCTGCCAGAAATCCGATAGATAGAACTGTAACGAATACCGCTAAGATATCGCTCCAAAGCACATGTACCGGATAAGCATCTATAATGAATGCTCCGGCGGTCTCACCTAATTGAATCAGTCCGTATTCTTGTTGTAAAAGACAAAGGACCACACCGGCTATAATACCTAAGAGAGCTCCAAAGCCTGAGATCATCCATCCTTCGAAAAGAAATATCTGACGTATTTGCCGATCATTTGCCCCCATATTGCGTAAGGTCTGCACATCCTCCTTTTTTTCAATCATAAGCATGGATAAAGAACCTACAATATTAAATAAAGCGATGGCCAATACAAAACAGAGAATAAGAAACGTCACCCATTTTTCCACCTGCATCATCTTAAAAGAGGCCTCTTGTTGCTCGAACCGGTTCTGTACGATATATTTGTCTCCGATTATCGTTTGGATCTGTTTCTCCACCTTGGGGAGCGATGCTCCTTCTTTCAGTTTCAGTTCCAGGGCAGACACCTCCTTGTCATAATGCAATAATGTACGCGCCAAAGACAAAGGGATAATCATATAATAATCGTCATAAACCTGCTGGTTAATCCGGAATACCGCTGTAATAAAGGTATATCCCGGATTGAACGATGCGGCGGGATTCGCCATATTGACCTTCTGATCCCGTTTGGGGACATAAATCTCAATAGGAGAAACAAATCCGGCATTGATCCCAAGGTGGGATGCCAAGCCAATTCCCAGCGTTGCATAATTGGCCACCTCATCCGATAATCGGAATTCTCCGTCTATCAGGACCGAGTCCAAGGTGACCAATCGGGAGAAATTCTCATCCACGCCCTTTATCACCCCAATGTCCTGCCGGTCCCGATATTTGATTAATGCATTATCTTGCAGGACCTCGCTTACAAGCTCTATTTCCGGCAGATGCTTTATGTTTTGCAAAGATTCCTCATTCGGGTCGAACACCTTGCCATACCGAGCCGTAATTTTCAGCTCCGGATCAAAATGGCTGAACAGGGAAGAGACCAGATCGTTGAATCCATTATACACCGAGAGCGCACAAACCAAGGCAATAGTGGCAATCAACACCCCGCAAACCGATATTAGCGAGATGATATTGATGGCATTGTGCGATTTCTTGGAGAACAGATACCGGCGAGCTATGTAGAACGGGAAATTCAACGTGTTATTTTTTCAACAAATTGTCGATATGTTCGATATAATCTAATGAATCATCAATGAAAAATGATAATTCCGGAATTTTGCGTAATTGCAAGTGCACACGTTGGCCTAAATCATAACGAATCGCCTTGGTGTTCGCCCGAATGGCTGAAAGCAACTCTTCCGCCCGGTTGGAGGGGAAGATGCTCAAATAGGCTTTTGCTACACTCAAATCCGAGCTGACTCGCACAACACTTACCGAAATCAATACCCCCGGCATTGCTTTTGTCTGCTTCAAGAATATATCACTCAATTCTTTCTGAAGCAAACGACCTATTTTGTTTAATCTTGTACTTTCCATTGTATACTATTTTTTATCTATTT
>DWYO01000192.1 GCA_019118725.1 Candidatus Parabacteroides intestinavium
GAATTTCTTCGGAAAAATAGTTATTCAGCTTTTTCTAAATATGTTTCCGGTCTTTTTCCCCGTTCTTATTCGTCACATAGCCCGCTATGCTCCTCATAAGAACAAATAAAAATCCTCGAAAACATTCTTTATAAAAAGCTGGAATAAATTCCAAACAGCTTCTGAATTTCTTCGGAAAATAGTTATGCAGCTTTTTTATAAAAAGCTGGAATAAATTCCAAATAGCTTCTTATCCCTGTCGGGAAAGATATTTCTTCAGATGTTTTAGAAGCAGACGGTTCTCTTCCGGTTTTTGGGTGGAGAGGCGGAAATAACTTTCGTCCAGTCCCCGGAAGTTGGAGGCATCACGAATCAATATGCCCGCCTCCCGGATCAGATAAGATTTCAACTCGGAGGCTTTTCTTCCTTTCGGCAGACGATTTAAAAAGAATGTAACCGAGGAGGGGAGGACGTATATCCCCGCTTCGCGGATAGCTTTTTGCAAATGGCGGGTTTCGTCGAGCCATTGTTGCAGCGGAAGAACAAATTGTTCCGGATGCGTCAACGTGTATTTCCCGATTTCTATTGCCCAAGCGTTGACCGACCAGGGGATCAGATGAGGTTTTATGCGTTGAATAATGTCGGAAGGTGCCGCTATGTATCCGATCCGTATGCCGGGAATCTTGTGTAATTTGGAAATCGATTGAATCAGGATTATGTTCGGAAAAGCATAAATGTCTTTCAATTCCAACAGATTTTCGGGGTAGAAGTCTGCATAGACCTGGTCTATGACAAAAAGAGTCTGCGGATTTTCCTGAATGAAATGCAACAGACGTTCCCGCCCGATCACCGAGCCATCCGGATTGTTGGGGTTGCATATCCAGCATAAATTTTCTCCTTGTAAAGAGAGTTCCTCCAAAGGTTGCCTGTTGGGATAGAAAGACATCTGATGGCGATGTAAGCGGCAGGCATCCTCGTATTCGGCAAAGGAGGGAATCAGAATCATTGACTTTGCCCCTTGCCAGGCCTCGGCTATCAGATAGAATGCCGTAATAGAGCCGTTGGTCACCAACAGATTATCCGGAGATATACCGTGTGCTTCGGCCAGAGTCTGCCTCAAAGAAGCGGCATCCGGTTCCGGATAGCGTGAAATTTGTTCGAAGGTCTGATAGATATGATTTTTTAAGGGTGTCAACTCTGCTCCATACCAGACATTGGAACTATAATTGATTTTGATGTGTTGTGCTATATCGTAAAAATCGTCTCCGTGTCCAAATAGCATAATTGTCAGTCTTTATGAAGTTCGGCGGGATAGTCCGTCAGCGATTTATAAATGGCGTCCTGAATGCGTGTCCGGATATTTAAGGAAGATAACTTCGTGTTCGTCCGGGTAGGATAAATCCGGTTGCACAAGAAGATATAAATCAGTTGATGATCGGGATCCACCCAAAAGCATGTTCCGGTAAATCCGGTGTGTCCGTAGACCGAAGCCGGCGCCAAAGCTCCGCAAGGAGAAGCCTTGCTCCCGACACTGGGTTTGTCAAATCCTAATCCTCGCCGGCAGGTCGGACTTTTCGTCTGGGTGAATAACCTGACGGTCTCTTTCGACAAGTACCGCTCTTTGCCATACACGCCCTCATTCAATAGCATTTGCAAGACTTTAGCCAGGTCGTTTGCATTCGAGAACAATCCGGCGTTGCCGGACACTCCTCCTTGGAAAGCAGCGGCTTCGTCATGCACATACCCTCGAATCAGCTGATGACGTACCGTCTTGTCGTATTCGGTCGGCGCGATCAACATAGAGTCTATTTTTTTATCCAAGGGATTGTACGTCAGATGCCAGGCACCCAGCGGCTGGAAAAAATCATCCTGCAGAACTTGGTCCATCGGCCGATGCAAGACGTTCTCGGTCATCATCTTCAATAAGATAAAATTGACGCAGCTATACCGATAAGTCTTATTCCGGACTTTCGATTTTTTGATCATTTGCAGGATGGAATCCTGAAAAGAGCTTTTCAGGTAGATGTCCTTGGCCACCTTCAAAGGATAATCCGGATGGGGAGTGAAAGAGACCAGTTCCGGTTTGAATTTCCCTTTCTCCATCGCTTTTGTGTAGAAATTGATGGTCGGAACGATACCCGATTGGTGAAAAAGCATTTCTTTAATCGTCACGTTCTTCTTGTTCGATCCTTTCAATTCCGGGATGTAATCTGCAATCTTGTCGGTCAGCCTGAACGCTTTCCGGTCGTAGGCTTCCATGACTGCCAGCAGCGTTCCGGCCGCTTTCGAAGCGGAGGCCAAATCATAGACCGACTCGTTGGTTATGGGCTGGCGGTGTTCATAATCATATTTCCCGAAAGCACGGTTATAGATAATCATTCCGTCTTTGGCCACGAGCAACTGGCAACCCGGATAGGCTCGGGCCCGGATTCCCTCTTCGGCTATCCGGCCGATTTCTTCCAGGCGTTCCGGATTCAATCCGACCTCTTCTGCCTCATGATAGCCTAAACGGATCTTGGGGGTGAATATTCCGGCTCCTGAGAAATATAAGTCCGGAATCGAAACCGACAACTTCCCTTTGGCACCCACGCCTCCGAATAGGACTTGCGCTGCATATCGCTGGGCTAACGGAGTGCCTTCGTAAGCCAATACCACAGCTTGGGCACCGGCTATGGATTTCTTATATGATTTGCAGAAATAGGGGATAGTGAAAAAGGTATAGACCAGCTTCTTTTGGGTGGCTAATTTCCGTAATGCCGCACTTTCCGGAATCCGTACCGTATGGATGGCACAGAGTATCAGGTCGTAGTTGTCCAGTTTGTTGTAGATTTGCTGCACACGTGCCGCACTTGTAGAACGTGTGATGGTGTAATTGTCGGTGTGGACGTAAGACGAAACCGTTTCGGTAAAGTCGTCTGTGATGGCATCGCCAATGGTCAGAACCGCGATTTTGGGGCGTTTCAAATCTGCAATAGGCAATATCCCCCCCTCATTCTTCAAGACCGTTATAGCCTCTTCATTTAGTTTAGCCGCCAGCCAGGCCGCATGGCCCGTGTTCAAACGTTCCGATAATCCCTTCAGCTTTATCGGCTGGTAATGGTGAAGCCCGGCGATATATTTGTATTTTAATATTTTCAGGCATTTGGATTCGATGTAGGCCATCGGGATAGTGCCCTCTTGGACCGCTTCTTTTACCGCTTTGAAATCAGAAATCGGTGCGCGGGGAGCCAACAGAATGTCATTTCCGGCCAGCAGAGCCTGTACACAGGGATTATCGGCCTTTTTCGGACTTGCGCCTTTCATGGCTAAGGCATCGGTAAAGCACAGTCCGTTGAATTCCAGTTCGTTTTGTAGCAGTTCTGTTACTACGGCCTGGGACAAGGAGGCAGCACGGCCTTTGCGTTTGTCCAAAGCCGGAATATACAAATGTCCGGTCATCATTCCGGCAAATCCTTGTCGGATATATTCGCGGAAAGGCACCAGTTCGACCGAGTCCAGCCGTTCCCGGTTGTGATAAATGGCAGGAAGTGTTTCGTGCGAATCTTCGGAAGTGTCTCCATGTCCCGGAAAATGCTTGGCTACAGAGATGATACCGTTCTCTTCCAATCCTTTGGAATAGGCAATTCCCTTTTCGGCTACAGCATGAGGATTTTCACCGAACGACCGGATTCCGATGACGGGATTCTCTTCATTACTGTTCACATCCAAGTCTGGCGCGAAGTTGATATGAATGCCCATTTCCTTGCATTGTCGGGCTACCTCCTCGCCATATTTCCGGATCAGAAGCTTGTTCTCTATCGCCCCAAGCATCATGTTCTTGGGGAAGCGGGTGGTTCCACTCAGACGCATGGACAATCCCCATTCGCCATCCAGCGAGACAAACAAAGGCACACGCGCCTCCGCCTGCATCTGGTTGGTCAGAAAAGCCTGGTCGGCCGGATTCCCTTTGTGGAACAATACGCCTCCGATTTTCTGTTCACGTACATACCGCTTTAACTTCTGTACATTCTGGGCACTGGTCTTGACGTCTGCCACAATCATAAACAACTGGCCTATCCGCTCGTCCATACTTAGGGAGTCGAATACAGAGTCTGCCCAATGGTTCATCGCCTTCTGGTCTACGTTCCGGTAGAGGGCAGGCATCTGCCGGGCAGACAGATAGCTGGCCGATAGCCAGCAAATAAGCAGGATACAAACAAGTTTCTTCATTTCCGTTTCCTAAAAACAGATTCAAAAGTAGGGAAAATAATTAATTCGGACAAGAAAAAAGGTTGGCTATTTGTTTATCTCACAAAGATTTTGTTACTTTGCAGCGCTTTTACGCAACGCTGGCAGGACAAGCAGCCTGTTTATTTGCGTATAATTATCAACAATTTTAAATACAAAGAACAATGGATTTAATTAAAGTTGCAGAAGAGGCTTTCGCTACAAAGAAAGAGCATCCTTCATTCAAGAGTGGTGATACGATCACTGTCGCTTATCGTATTAAGGAAGGTAACAAGGAACGTATCCAGCAGTATCGCGGTGTTGTAATCCGCATTTCAGGTCATGGCGACAAGAAGCGCTTCACGGTTCGTAAAATGTCAGACAACATCGGTGTAGAAAGAATTTTCCCGATCGAATCTCCGTTTATCGAAAATATTACGGTTAACAAGGTGGGTCGTGTTCGTCGCGCAAAATTGTATTACCTGCGTGCTCTTACCGGAAAGAAAGCAAGAATCAAAGAAAAGAGAATCTAATCGGTTTCCTCGATTCAATGATACAAAAAGCCATTTGGATGTATTTCCGAATGGCTTTTTGTTGTTCGTCACATAGCGGGCTATGTGACAAAAAAAGGTCTTTTATTCCATGCGGAACAAAAGACCTTTCCCTTAAATTTTCTTTCGTATGATTAACCTAAATACGATTTTAAGAGTTTGCTACGACTTCCTTGTCTTAATCTTCTGATAGCTTTTTCCTTGATCTGGCGGACGCGCTCACGGGTGAGCCCAAATTTGTCGCCAATCTCTTCCAATGTCATTTCTTGACACCCAATACCGAAAAACATTTTGATTATCTCGCATTCTCTTTCGGTTAACGTAGCAAGAGCTCGATCAATTTCCTTCGATAATGATTCGTTCATCAACGACCGGTCGGCTATAGGAGCGTCATCGTTGACCAAGACATCCAAAAGACTGTTATCTTCGCCTTCTACAAATGGAGCATCTACCGAAATGTGACGTCCGGACACCTTTAGCGTGTCCGAAATCTTGTCCACCGGAATGTCCAGCTCTTCCGCAAGTTCTTCGGGAGAAGGACGGCGTTCGTTTTCCTGTTCAAATTTAGAAAACGCTTTGCTGATTTTGTTCAGCGAACCCACCTGGTTCAAAGGTAAACGAACGATGCGTGACTGCTCTGCCAAAGCCTGCAAGATAGATTGGCGAATCCACCATACAGCATAGGAAATAAACTTGAATCCGCGTGTTTCATCAAACTTCTCAGCTGCCTTTATCAACCCTAAGTTACCTTCATTGATCAAATCCGGCAGACTTAATCCTTGATTTTGGTACTGTTTAGCCACAGAAACAACGAAACGCAAGTTGGCTCTTGTCAATTTCTCTAATGCTTTACGGTCTCCTCTTTTGATTGCCTGTGCCAATTCTACTTCCTCTTCAACGGTAATCAGATCTTCACGGCCTATTTCCTGAAGATACTTATCCAATGAAGCGCTTTCGCGATTGGTAATGGACTTTGTAATTTTTAATTGTCTCATCCAGCGAATTTAATTGAAATACGGGCTACAAAGATAATACATTATCTATAAATGAGAGAGGCTGGATGTGCCCAACATCCAGCCAATTAGAAACCTTTAACTAAAATCAATCTTTAAAATTTGTCTTTTCAGAATATTTTATTATTCGTTTAAGTCGATTGCATAGATCTTTGTTCGTCCGCTTTCCGGATAGAATCCTTTGATAACCAAGAAACGTTCGTCGGTCGAGCTCTTCAACAGGCGGTCTACCATCTTTTCCAACTGCTCTGGCGTAGAAACCTTCTGGTCATTGACAATCATGATGATGAAGCCTTTCTTGATACCGGCGTCACGCAGCTTGCCATTCAGCAATCCGGTTACCTCAATGCCATAGCTTACACCCAACTCACGTTTCTGCTGGTTGCTTAACGATTCGAATGCTGCGCCTAAGACATCTGCACTGTTGCCTTTTACGGCTTCGATGACCCGTGTGCTGCCCTCGGCATTCTTTAGTTCAACATTAAAGCTCTTTTCTTTGCCCTGGCGGTTGACCGTAACCTTCACTTTGTCGCCCGGACGATATTTGCTGATCTGTTCTTGTAACGCATGACTTGAACGGACTTTCGTGTCGTTGATGGCTACAATCACATCGCCCTCTTCGATACCAGCGGCTTTGGCGGCACTCTTCTCGGCAAATTCTGAAACATACGCACCTTCAGATACTTTGATCTTCTCTTTCATGGCCTCGTATTCTTTGCGGACATCATCCGGCAGATTCGGATAACTCAACATATCCATGATATCATTTACGCCAATCATCATGACTCCCAATACGGCACGTTGTACGGTTCCGTACTGTTTCAGGTCGCTGGCAACTTTCCCGGCTATGCTGATAGGAACAGCAAATGAATATCCTGCAAAGTTACCTGTCTCGGAATAAATCATGGTATTGATGCCGACCAGCTCACCTTTTGTGTTTACCAGTGCGCCTCCACTATTACCCGGATTGACCGCTGCATCAGTTTGGATGAACGACTGAATCTTGTTTTTGTCGTTGTCTCCGCTCATGGCGAATCCACGGCCTTTTGCGCTGACAATACCAGCGGTTACCGTTGATGTCAAGTTAAACGGATTACCTACCGCCAAAACCCATTCTCCGACTTTCAGCTTTTCCGAATCACCGAAAGGAATGGTTGGCAGATCTTTCGCGTCAATCTTGATTAATGCGATGTCAGTAGCCGGATCTGTTCCGATCAGTTTCGCATCGAATTTCCGATTGTCATTCAAAGTCACTTCCAACTCGTCCGCACCTTCTACTACATGGTTGTTGGTAATGATATATCCATCGGTCGAAATAATCACACCCGAACCGGAACCTACACGGGGCTGGGGTTTCGGACGTTCAAATCCGCCTCCTCCAAATCCGAAGAAATATTCAAACGGATCCACGTACCGTCCGCGTGAAGAAGATTCGTCCGCGTTGGTCGTTGCCATAATATGGACCACACCATGTACCGCACTTTCCGCAGCCATTGTAAAGTCTGTATTCTCAGCAGCTACAGAAGGATAATTAACCAAACGAACCGGTTGATCGAACACCGATGATGTACTATCACCGGTCACATATAGTTGCTGCTTACTCATTAAGTAATTGTTCGTGCCGATAGCTGTACCTGCACCGACAGCTGCAATCAAAGCTATACCTATTACACCTTTCCAAACTGTCTTCATACTATTCATCGTTTTAGTTTAACATTCGGTTTTAACACTTTCACAACGACAAAGAAATAGCAAAAAATGTACAGGTAATTCTTTTGGGGCTCATTTTTTATCACTTTTAACGAGGCATATTATGGGATTAACGGTACTTTGCCATACAAAGTTCCTTTTTAACATTCTATTGGCTGACTTTCTGGCAGGAAGGAATGTCGATCAGCTGAAAAAATAACCGGTGTTTTTGAGCAAATGCGCTCTTAAAAGTTGCTTTCCCTCTTATGCTTGCCTTCTAATATTTCTTTTATTTGCGAACAGGTGTATCTATCCAAGTCGCCAATTTCATTCAGCTTCTCACGATACTCTGAGAGGACATACGCCAAGCGCTGATTCATCAGCTTGGCATCTTTTCTGCAAACGACATTACCCTTATCGAATTGATACAAGTCGTCTATTTCATATCCTGTAGATATGTATCTAACATCCCTTTTGTGGGTAATAGTTAAATAAATAAAAAATGTTCCTTTGGAAGTCTTTCTTGCCGGCAGAACGGTGAATCTTAATGTTGCCATAATCTTTTAATTATTTTGCGACAAACATTTCCGACAAACATTTTGGCTGGAATCTCGGACATTTGCCGCTTTTTTTAAAAGCTTTGCAAGAATCTTTTGAAGAAAAAGACGCTAAATTTATTGATTCTCAGCGTCTTATTTTATGAGCCGAAGACGGGACTCGAACCCGTGACCCACGCATTACGAATGCGTTGCTCTACCAACTGAGCCACTTCGGCAATGCCCTATTCTTTAAAAACCGGTGCAAAGATAAGTATTCTATTTGACATCTGAAAGAAGTTCGTCTAAAAATTTATCTAAATCTGCATCTAAATCTTTTAATAGTGGGTCATCTAAGCGCAACATATCATCGTCCAAAAATAGAAGCTCCTCGATTACAACGAATGATTCGTCAGTTAAACTTATGGATAAAGGTTTAATGAACCGAGGATTATCAAAAACATTCTTGGCAGATAATGAGGCCAGAACTGATTTCAGGACATCAGCTACGCGACGATTGAACACCTCTTCTCCTTCTGTGTTGTTTACCCAGTCAAAGATAACGGTTTTATCTACTAAATTTTCTCCTTCATCGTAAATCAGCAATTCACCGCTTTCCGGATCCGCTTGTACATAAATGTCACTGATGTAATTTCCGTTCTTATCTGTTGTCATTTTTTGAATGGCAGACATAAAGAGCGTTTCCAAAATAGATTGTATTTGTGTCAAACTTGTACCCATATCTCTATCTTTTTTGAACCCCCAAATTTAGCAATAAAAATCAATCTTTATTCCCAATTTGTATATTTAGTTTTTGATCTGATTGTATTCTGAGCCGTAATACCTCCTGATAGGCTTTTAGCAATTTGGTATTATCGGATTCTGTACCTTCGCTTTTCTGAAACAGATTAGCGGCTTTGCCGGCCCAATCGTATGCTTCGTTTAATCGGTTTTGCATCTCTTCGGTCAATGCGATATTGGAGGCCAGCTTAGCGCGTTTTGTATCCGAAGAAGAGGACTGGTACAAGAGCTTCCAAATCTCTTTCGCCTCGTCCCAGTTGCCAGCTGAGGCATACGCCATGGCCTCCTTCCAACGTGAATTGGCACTGCTATAAAACCATCGGTTTTCCTCGTTCCAATGCGGTACAAAATAGGAGGCCACCTTATCCCCTAAATAGTCTCCAGCAATACGTAACGCATCGTCTGCTACAGGTAAGTAGAGATTCAGAAGCCGTAAATTGTCTGCTATCTGTTCAAAAAAGACGGAATCCTCAATAAGTATCGTAGCTAATGGCTGTATTCGTTCGGGCAAATAGACCCGCATGATGCCATTCATTTTGACTTTAATTTTACCCGACAAGAATCCTCCGCCTATGTTTTCGATTTTTCTATTCATAGAAAACAGCATCTTGTCTAATGAAATTACGGCATCTACGTTATTGGCTTCGCACAAATCGGCTACCTGCTCCTGGGTCAGCTTGATGTCTGATAAACTTCTTCCTTTTTCCCGTAACGGATCGTGAAGAAGCAATACATCTTCGAAATAAGAAGCATCCAGGATAGAACGTCCGCAAGCCTTGCACAAGTCAAACAACGCACTATCTGTCTTTGCCGTAGCTGTGTCTTGCACTACCCCCAATAGCGTATAGGTATAACCTGAGTCCTCCGGTTGAGGCAATGCATTGTTGACCATCAGGATTTTCTTTGCCTGAGGTGGAAATGTCACTTCTCCCGGATTACAAGTCTCTATTCCCACATAGTTGATGCCGCCACATGCCGTCAGCAATACCGACAATCCTATTCCTATTATACTTCGTATGTTCATTCGTTTATAATTTTTTGAGTTTTTAAGTTTATGTTTTCGTTGATAAGTTTTTGAGTTTATGTGTCCCCCCAACTTATCAACTCATAAACTCATAAACTAAATAACATCACTTACCGCCTTGAAATATCCGATAGATTCTGCAATCCCCAAGAACGGATCTTTCATGTCTTTTTCATATTCCAGACTACACATACCTGTATAGTTGACTTGGCGCATCATCTTTATCAATGCGACAAAGTCTATCTTTCCGCGTCCCAGTTCAATAGCGTGTCCCGCTTTGGTTGAGTCGGTGACATCTTTGATATGCATGTCAAACACACGGGTATGATAACGTTCCAGATCTGCTACCGGGTCACAGCCATTACGCAGGTCATGGCCTACATCCAAACACATGCCGATACGGGCATCCAAGTTTTTAACATGCTCCCAGACATCTGTCGCATCCGGATAAGTCTTGATATCCGGCCCATGCAGATGAATGGCATAATGAAAATCATATTCTTTTACCTTCTTATCCACATAAGGGAGCAGTTCGTAATTCGGAACGCCGACAATCAGCTTCACGCCAACTCGTTTCGCATATTCAAAAGCACGGTCAATTTCCGCTTCACTTTTCATATAAATAGGACCTACGGCATAGCCGGTAACTCCGAATTCTGCACACCGGGCATGAAATGCTTTGATTTGTTCATCCGTACTATCCAACGGCAAATGGAAATCCTTGATACATAAATAATGTATATCCAACCGTTGCAATGTACGGAGAGTTGTGTCCAAATCGAAATTGACAAACGTATAACCGGCCATTCCCAAACGGAATGGATTTATTGACTTCGGTGCTTTCGGTGTAATAGATTGCGCCCATCCGATTTGGCCCATAGAGGCTGTACCCAGCAATAAGGCTCCTGCCAAAC
>DWYO01000193.1 GCA_019118725.1 Candidatus Parabacteroides intestinavium
CTGCACGCCGTATCATGAAAGAGCAAATCGAGGAGCCTATATCCCCCGAAGTAATCGCGACTCAATTGGGTTTAGGCTATTCGTGGTTCCGACGTATGTTTAAAGATTACACAGGCGTTTCGCCGGCACAATACCAAATCCAATTGCGCTTGATACGAGCCAAGGAATTATTGACACGGACTACATTGAACATTTCTGAAATAGCCTACCAACTGCATTTCGAGAATGCCGGACAATTCGCGACCTTCTTTAAGAAACGTGAAGGCTTGACTCCGTCCGAATACAGGAACAGATCAAAGGTAGAAAGCTGAATACAAAAATCAGATGTTGGCAGATATTTGAATGCGTTGTTGGTATGCAAAAGGTAAAAGTACAAATAGGATTAGCGACAGGATGCCTGTTCCTGCTTATCGGGTGTCTGTTCCGTTTATGGGTTCCGCGTCCGCTTTTTACCCAGCCCTACTCTACTTTACTGTATTCTTCCGGAACATTATTAGGCGCACGCATCGCCGCAGACGGACAATGGCGGTTTCCTCCGGATCAATCCGTTCCGGAGAAATTCGCTATCTGCCTGCAACAATATGAAGACAAGCGTTTCCGTTATCATCCCGGAATAGATGTTCTGGCTCTGGCCCGTGCCGTCTACTTGAATATACAACAAAAACACATCGTGAGCGGAGGGAGCACGCTGACTATGCAACTGGCTCGCATCGCAAGAGGCAACCGTGAGCGCAACCTGTGGCAGAAATCCATCGAAATGCTTTGGGCCGTTTATCTAGAAGCAATCTATAGTAAAGACGAGCTGTTATGCATGTATGCCTCTCACGCTCCCTTCGGGGGCAATGTGGTAGGGATCGAAGCTGCCTCATGGCGGTATTTCGGCAGAGACGCCAATGCCCTTTCATGGGCTGAATATGCGACATTAGCCGTATTGCCCAACTCCCCCTCCTTAATCCACCCCGGACGTAACCGCTCTCGCTTGAAAGCAAAGAGAGACCGATTGCTGTCTACCTTATATAAGGAGAATATCATCGACAAAACCACCTACGAATTGTCTTGTATGGAACCTTTGCCGGACAAGCCTTTGCCTTTGCCCGACGAAGCTCCCCATTGGTTAGAGCGATTGGCCTCCCGGCAACGGGGCGAACGGATCCAGACCTCTGTTCAGCCTATCCTACAACGACAGGTCCAGGCGTTGGTCAACCGGTATGCCGCAGACTATCGTTCCAATTATATATATAATGCCGCGACATTGGTTGCAGATGTAGAGACCGGAAAGGTTCTGGCGTATGCCGGGAATGTGACCGACGCGCCTTCAACCGAAGGCTATCAGGTCGACCTGATTACCTCCCCGCGAAGCACCGGGAGCTTATTGAAGCCTTTCCTCTACGCGGCCATGCTGAACGATGGACTGATTCTTCCCTCTACCCTGATAGCTGATACACCTTTGAATATAAACGGATTCACGCCTCAGAACTTCAACAAGACTTTCTATGGGGCCGTACCTGCTCATACCGCCATAGAACGTTCCTTGAATGTACCGTTAGTACGGATGCTTTCCCAATATAATACCGGCAGGTTCATGACTTTGCTCAAGCAATTAGGTATGACTACCCTGCATTTCTCGGAAGACCATTACGGCGCTTCGCTTATCTTAGGCGGAGCCGAAGGCACGCTATGGGACCTGTGCGGCATGTATGCTTCTTTAGCCCGCCAATTAAATCATTATCATTCCTATAACGGGCGTTATAATCCCCAAGATATCCATCCGCTTACTACTCAGGCATTTCTCCGGTCGGATTCCATTCCTCATATTTTTGACAAGCGGCTTAAAGACGCCTCCTTTTTATCTTACGCTTCGGTCTGGTTCGCATTCGAAGCCATGTCCGAACTTAACCGCCCGGAAGAAGAAATGGATTGGCAACAATTTTCTTCCATGAAACGTATCGCCTGGAAAACAGGAACCAGTTTCGGAGGACGAGATGCTTGGGCGATTGGTGTCACCCCTCGCTATGTAGTAGGTGTTTGGGTAGGAAATGCCAATGGAGAAGGACGCCCGGGCTTGACTGGCGTGGGGTATGCCGCCCCTATCCTATTCGACATCTTTTCTTTACTTCCCGATACTCCTTGGTTTGATAAGCCCTATGATGAAATGGAAAAGCTTCCGATTTGCCATCAGAGCGGGCATAAAGCTTCCTCGCTATGCACACAAATTGATACGATCTACATCCCCCGCTCTGGCATATCTACTCCGGTATGTCCTTACCATCAGTTGGTTCATCTGTCAGAAGACGGACGTTATCGGGTAAACAGCTCCTGCGAATCGGTAAGCAAAATGAAGAACAGCTCTTGGTTTATCCTGCCTCCGGCACAAGCCTACTATTATCGTAACTATCACATAGATTATCAGCCTTTGCCCCCCTTAAAACCCGGATGCGAAGAGGAGCAGTCCCGGCAAATGGCCATTCTTTATCCGGAGCATCATTCCGTACTCTATCTGCCTAAAGGTTTTTCTCATACTCCGGAGAAAATTGTATTGAAAGCGACTCATATAAGAACCAATGCCACTATCTTTTGGCATTTGGACGATGTATATATAGGTGAAACACAGCAACAGCACCAGTTGGCTTGCTTCATCGAACCGGGCAATCATATCCTGACAATAATAGACGATAACGGGAACCGGCGGAGTATCCTTTTTGAAGTAAAGGAGTAATAAAGAAAGAGGGCCGGTGTGTCAGAACAGATAAGACACACCAGCCCCCCTTGTTATTGTCAACTAAAGATTATCTCTTCTCATTAGAGAATGAATACGGAGCATCTTCAGGTTGGGTTCCACGCTGCTTGTTAGGCTTGTCTCCCATTTCAATATCCAAAACTCCACCTTTCATCATTTCATTGTAATCCAGATAATTCTTAGTATAGTCTTTACCATTGAACTTCATAGACTCAATGTAGATATTCTCATGGCTATTTTCCGGTGCATTAATCACCAAGCTCTTGCCATTCTCAAAATGAAGAATAGCCTTCTTGAATAACGGCGCACCTAAAACATACTGAGAACTTCCCGGACATACCGGATAGAAACCTAACGCAGAGAATACATACCAAGCTGAGGTTTGTCCGTTATCCTCATCTCCGCAATAACCGTCCGGACCCGGAGTGTACATACGATCCATTACCTGACGCAACCAGTATTGAGCCTTCCAAGGTTCACCGGCATAATTATACAGATAAATCATGTGCTGGATAGGCTGGTTACCATGCGCATAGTTACCCATGTTCATAACCGTCATTTCACGAATCTCATGGATTACACCTCCATAATAGCTGTCATCAAACAAAGGCGGGACAGAGAATACAGAATCCAGCATCTGGACGAACTCGGCATTGCCTCCCATCAGGTTAATCAATCCCTGCGGGTCATGGAATACCGACCAAGAATAGTGCCAGCTATTACCCTCTGTAAAGGCATCACCCCATTTTAACGGAGAGAACGGAGACTGGAACTTGCCGTCTTTATTCTTTCCACGCATCAGCTTGCTTTCCGGATCATACAAGTTCTTGTAATTCATCGCACGTTTAGCGAACAGATCGATTTCACTCTTCGGGCGCTTCAATTCCTTTGCCAACTGATAAATACACCAGTCATCATAAGCATATTCCAACGTACGAGCCGCATTTTCCCGGATATTCACGTCATAAGGCACATAACCCAACTCATTGTAATACTGATATCCTAAACGTCCGGAAGAAGAAACAGTAGGATGAACCCCGTTCACCGAAGCCATCAACCCCTTCCACAAGGTTTCCGGATCATCTACTTTAACGCCTTTCAGATAAGCGTCAGCCAGAACGGATGCCGTATTATTACCTACCATACAACCCCGATGTCCCGGGCTTGACCATTCCGGATAGAAGCCGCTTTCACGATAAGCATTCAAGAAGCTTTCCTGCATCTCTTTGTTGACCGACGGGAACATCATATTCAAGAACGGGAACAAGCAACGGAACGTATCCCATACGCCTGTACCTGTATAATAATATCCCGGAAGCACCTCGCCTGTGGTCGGGCTATAATGCACTGCCTTGCCTGACTTGTCTATTTCATAGAATTTATGCGGGAAAAGCAAAGCGCGGTACATACAAGAATAGAACACACGATATTGGTCTAAGTTTCCGCCATCCACTTCGATACGTCCCAACAACTCATTCCAAGCCTTCTTGCCATCTTCTTTGATTTTATCAAAACTATCATTTCCCAACTCTTTCATATTGAGTTCAGCCTGCTCAAAGCTGATGAACGAAGAAGCTACCTTTGCATGAACCACCTCGCCTTTACGGGTCTTAAATCCGATGATGGCACCGGCATGATTAGCCTCCTGCTCCAACTTGCCTTCGGTCAAAGTGCCATCGGCTACCGTAGCCTGATAGGTAAAAGGCTTATCGAACTGGATAATAAAATAATTCTTAAACCCTTCCGGTACACCACCACTATTTTTCGTGGTATAACCGATGATCTTGTTCTCTTCCGGAACGACCTTTACATACGAACCCTTATCGAACGGGTCTACGGCTACATACGAATGTTCGTTTTCCGGGAAAGTAAAGCGGAACATAGCGGCACGATCCGTTGGCGTAAGTTCCGTCACAATGTCATACTCAGCCAGATATACCTTATAATAATAAGGCTTTGATATTTCGCCTTTGTGCGAAAACCAGCTGGCACGCTTCTGCATGTCAAACTCCGGCTTATTGACCATCGGCATAATTGAGAACTGACCGAAATCATTGATCCACGGACTCGGCTGGTGAGTTTGCTTGAACCCGTTAATTTTGGTCGCAGTATATTGATACTGCCAACCGTCTCCCATCTTTCCGGTCTGAGGAGTCCAGAAGTTCATTCCCCACGGACGAGCTGTAGCCGGGTACGTATTTCCCGTTGAAAGCTCAAAGGTAGACTCCGAACCCATCAATGGATTCACATATTCTACCGGATCAAAAGTTTCCGTTGCCTGTACATTCAAGGATTGCCCCATCCACATCAAGGATGCAACCCATGCAACAGCCCAAAAATTTTTTCTTTTCATGATACGTTTTTTATATGAATAATTAATATTAGAAATCTTTCTCGTTGGCCAGATTCCACATATTCAGGAATGAAGCCTTTGTAATATCTACCACCTTGTCCCAATTAATCTTATTGGCATGATCACCGGGCTGGTGATAATCCGGATGTGCATCCGTATGATACCAGATAATCGGAATACCCAACTTGGCGAAAGTTCCGTTATCACTTCCCCCTACGGGGTTATCCCAAGCGCGATAATTCGGCTTCAGTTTCAGGTCATACTCTTCGATGTCCTCTTTCAGCCATTGTTCGAATACGGGATGCGCCGCGGTATAGAAATAAACAACATGCTGCGGATTCGATTCATCGTTATTCCGCCCGATCATGTCAAAATTCAGATATCCCTGTACCTTGTTTATATCGGGAAAGGTCTGAGCAAAGGCCCGTGAACCCAGCAAGCCCTTTTCCTCTCCGTCCCAAAACGCGAAAATAACCGTACGTTCAGGCTGCTCGCCAGCCACTTGAAAAGCACGGGCTATCTGCAACACGGCTGATACACCGGAGGCATTATCATCCGCTCCGTTATAGATCTGATCGCCATCCAGCATCCAGTCATAGCCTATATGATCGTAATGCGCTCCCACAATCACATATTCATCCGTTTTCTTTCCGGGAATAACCGCCAAAATATTATTCAGATCCAACTTCTGATGCACCTTATCCTTGAGTTTGGCAATAGAGTCCGGCTCTACTTGCCACCGTTGGTTCTTAAGCTGACGTTCTGCATGATAAACTTCAAAAGGATGATAATAAGATTCGCCCAAAGGCTGGACACCCAGTGACTTCAGGACAGAAACAATATAATGTCCTGCGATCCTTCCTTCGGGAGTACCCGCTTCACGTCCTTTCAGTTCATCGCTGGCTAAAAATTCGATATGAGCTTCGGCGGTTTGTCTGTTGATTGATGCTACACCTTTCTTCTCCGGAGAAGACGCAAATAGAGAAGATGCAGCAAACAGAGAAAGTGTACATAAAATAGCTTTTCGATTCATATTATTTGTATTTATTGTTAATCCCGTTACAAAGCTATAAAAAATAACCGGATTTCAAGTAAATACATAAAAAAAGGTACTTCCTTTCTGCAAAATCAATTTTTGCATCAAAAAGTCCCCACCTCTTGGATCCCTTACCAACCTTGAAGGTGGCAAGAGATGTCATCTAGTTTCTTCTTACTTTTTTACATCAACTCAGGGCTATTGTTAGCCTAAACAATCAATTTGCGGATCCCGTCATATTCAAAGAATGCTCCAAACGACGAATTTCTGCATTCAGCATCTGGCATTTCCAACCATTCTTCATAGACTGATAACGATCCAACTGATAGCGCAACACAGCTAAAGCTTTTGTTACATTGTCATTTTTTTCCATCATATTCATTTTGGT
>DWYO01000194.1 GCA_019118725.1 Candidatus Parabacteroides intestinavium
CTTTGGCAACGCAACTATTACGAACATATCATCCGAAATTCGCAATCTTATCAGCAAATATTAGATTATATACAAACTAATCCTTTACGATGGAATGAAGATACGTTGTTTGTTGAACAAGAATAAATAGATAAGTAGATTATGTTTAGCGAAGAATTAGAAAAAATAGATTGGGACGCGACCACGGCGGCTATCGCATCGAAAACGGAGGCGGATGTCCGTCGCGCCCTCTCCAAATCGCATTTGGATGTAGATGATTTTATGGCACTGATTTCTCCGGCGGCTGAGCCTTATCTGGAGACGATGGCGCAACTGAGTTATAAATATACCCGCGAGCGTTTCGGCAACACGATGTCGATGTTCGTTCCACTTTACATCACCAACTCGTGCACCAACTCATGTGTCTATTGTGGTTTTCATATCAGTAATCCGATGAAGCGTACGATTCTGACCGAGGAGGAGATTGTAAACGAATACAAGGCAATCAAGAAACTGGCTCCCTTTGAGAACCTGCTTCTTGTTACAGGAGAAAACCCGGCTAAGGCGGGTGTCCCGTATATCGCACGCGCCCTTGATTTGGCGAAGCCCTACTTCGCTAACCTCAAGATCGAAGTGATGCCGCTTTCGGCAGAAGAATACAGAGAACTGACTTACCACGGCATGAATGGCGTGATTTGCTTTCAGGAAACTTACCATAAAGCGAACTATACTATTTACCATCCGCGCGGCATGAAGTCTAAATTCGATTGGCGTGTGAACGGATTTGACCGCATGGGGCAAGCCGGCGTACATAGCATCGGCATGGGGGTGCTTATCGGACTGGAAAAAGAGTGGCGTACGGATGTCACGATGATGGCCTACCATTTGCGCTATCTGCAAAAACATTATTGGAAAACGAAGTATAGCTTCAACTTCCCGCGGATGCGTCCTTCAGAGAATGGCGGATTCCAGCCGAATGTGGTGATGAGTGACCGGGAACTGGCGCAGCTCACCTTTGCTACCCGTATCTTTGATCATGATGTGGATATTTCCTATTCGACTCGCGAAAGCGCCTCGTTCCGTGACCACATGGCTCGTTTGGGGGTAACTACAATGAGTGCGGAGAGTAAGACGGAGCCGGGCGGTTATTATTCGTATCCCCAGACGCTGGAACAATTCCATGTGAGTGACGAGCGTACTGCCAAGGAGGTGACGGCTGCATTGAAAGGTATTGGCATTGAGCCGGTTTGGAAAGATTGGGACCAGTCTTTTGATAAGATGAGCTATGGAGCTTAAGGATTCCCGTTATGCCCGGCATCTTCTTCTTCCGGAGATAGGCGAGGCGGGGCAGAAGAAATTGTCGGCAGCCAAAGTGCTACTGGTCGGGGTGGGCGGATTGGGCTCACCCATTGCTCTTTATTTGGCTGCGGCAGGCGTGGGGCGTTTAGGATTGATGGATGATGATGTGGTAAGCGAGTCCAATCTGCAACGGCAAGTATTATATAAGGAAGAGGAGGTCGGATTGCCAAAAGTTGTCTGCGCCTCGCGCCGGCTCAAAGAATTGAATAGCCGGTTAGAGGTTGATATATATCCGTTTCGTTTGGAAAAGGAAAATGCGTTGGATATAATTCCCCGCTATGACTTGGTGATAGATGGGTGTGATAATTTCCAGACACGTTATTTGGTGAGTGATGTCACATCGCAAGCCCATATACCTTATATATATGGGGCCATCCGGGAGTTTGACGGGCAGGTATCTGTCTTTAATCTGCCGGGCGGGTGCACTTATCGGGATTTGTTTCCTGAAGCTGAGACGATTGAGATGGAAGAACCGGCTAAAGGAGTGTTGGGCGTATTGCCGGGAATTGTCGGATGTGTGGAGGCCGCCGAAGCGATCAAGTTGATTGTCGGATGCGGCGACTTGCTGAACAGACGCTTGTGGACAATCGATCTGTTGACCCTGCAGAGTTGTATGGTGGATATCTGAAAACAATAAAATAAAAATTTTCCCCTAATCGGTTGATTTATAGCATAGATAATAAAATATGCCGTAAAACATATAAAATAAAAGAAAGATTTTTGGGAAATAATTTGGTACTTAGAAATAAAGTCTGTAAGTTAGCGGTATAATAATAAAATAAGTATTAACCTCAAAAATAAACAAGGCCATGACAAAGACAATCACGTTTAACGAACTTCGTAAGATTAAAGATAGTTTACCTGATGGTAGTACTCATCGTATCGCTGACGAATTAGGTGTTTCAGTTGAAACAGTTCGTAATTACTTTGGAGGACAGAACTTCCAGGACGGCAAAAGTTGCGGTATTCATATCGAACCGGGTCCTGATGGAGGTATAGTCGTACTGGATGATACAACAATCTTAGATCGTGCTATGCAGATATTGGCTGAAAGCCAGCATGCATCAGCGCCCGAAGCGTAAAGAAAAACGTTTTATTTATGTTTGTAATCCCAGGGTAATTGTGACCAACAGATTTACCCTGGGATTTTTTCCTTACAAGTAATATTCACTTTTAAATGACAGGAATATGGAAGATCGATTGATAACATTGGCCATTCATACGTATGAAAAGGCTCAGATGCTAAAGATGATGCTTGAAGCTGAAGGTATAGAGGCCTATATTCATAATGTGAATCAGATACAACCGGTTATATCCGCCGGGGTCCGTGTCCGGATAAAGGAGAGCGACCTGCCGCATGCGTTGCGTATCATAGAGGATTCCAAATGGCTGGATGAATCGCATACAAAAGAAAAAGAAGAAAAAACGCATAAGAAACGGATATTGGTCCCGGTTGACTTCTCGGATTATTCGATGAAAGCGTGTGAAATTGCAATCAATTATGCGCATAAGATGGATGCCGAAGTGATGATCATGCATGCTTATTACAGCATTTATTATCCGTCGGCCATTCCGTTGGGCGATACCTTGGCTTACCAGGCGAATGAGGAGAGCACCCGGCAGATGATCGAACGTGTGCAGAGCGACATGGGGCATATCTGCTCGGAAATCGAAGCCAGAATAGCGAAGGGCGACTTGCCTGCCGTTAAATATGATTACACTTTGCGGGAGGGACTTCCGGAAGAAGAAATCATCGCATACGGCAAAGAGTACCGTCCGGACATGATTGTGATGGGTACACGCGGAAAAGACCAGAAAGATATTGATCTGATAGGAAGCGTTACGGGCGAGGTGATTGAGATGAACAAAGTCCCGGTGCTGGCTATCCCGGAAAATGTTCCGTTCAATAACCTGGAAGCGGTGAAGCATGTGGCGTTTGCCACTTCGTTCAGTCAGCGTGATTTGGTCGCCTTTGATCGTTTCATGGAGGTGATTAAAGGGTATGACATGCATATCCACCTGTTTAATATCTCGACCAGCCGGGACGAATGGAATGAGATCCGACTGACCGGGGTGCGCGAATACTTCAAACGGCAATATCCGGATGCCGACATCACACACACCGTGCTGGATGACGGAGATCTGCTTTTGGCTATTGAAAAGTTCGTGAGAGATAAGCAGATAGACCTCATAGCACTGACCACCTATCGGCGGAATATCCTGGCACGGATTCTGAACCCGAGCATTGCCAAGAAGATGTTGTTCCATACGGATACTCCTTTGTTGGTTATGCACGCTTGAAATCTGTGGAATAGCGGAACAGAATATACCGGTTGTTTCTGGAAATCATGATTGTTTTTCAGAAATACCGGTTATTTTTCCGTAAGAAAAAAATAAATACTATGTATTTAAGAAGCTGTTTTGAATTTCTTCGGAAAATATTTATTCAGCTTTTTCTAAAT
>DWYO01000195.1 GCA_019118725.1 Candidatus Parabacteroides intestinavium
TATCTATATGAATAGTTTCACATAACATAGACATAATATAAAAGTGTGAATTTATATATTTCAAAAGCAACAAAGATGTAATATTTTATTTGCGTGTTACAGGGGTTGCATCAAAACATTCATTTTGATACAGCCCCTTGTCTTAGTTTCTTTGTAAAAGGATCTGCCCTTAACAGGAAAGAACCGGATTATCTTCTCCGGCGTACACTACGTACCGGGGTAGACTTCTGTGCTTTAGGTGCTTTTGTCTTTACGGTAGTTTCTTTCTTAGATTCCGCTTTAGCTTCTTTTTCGGCTTGTTTCTTAGCCTTTTTGGCCTCTTTCGAATTTACGACCTGCGTAGTCGTGTCGGGCTTCATCCAAAGAGAATCTTCAAAGGACACTAATTGTTTTTCAATGCGTTCTTGCTCTTTCTTCAACGAGTCCGGAGTAGGGCAATAGGCCTGAAGCGGCTGGTTCAGCAGGTTCTGGGTCTTGATGATATCCCCCTCGAACATCCGGCGTCGGAAATAATCATCAATCGTAAACGTCATGACATTGTTCAGATTAGATGTCATGATGTAGGATGTGCTTACATAGGGACGGATATTTTCGTAAGGAACCCAGAACATCGGGCTGGTGGTCAATCCGAAGTCATTATCAACGGTCATCAAAGGGCAAATCGCTAATGTCTTCACATCGAACAAGGAATTATTCTGGTCGAAATACCAGACCTCTTTGATGTAAAAATTCTGTACCTGTTCCGAAGGTATATCGCTTTCATTGATAACCAAAGCCGGTTCTCCTCCCCGTTCATCGGGAACCTCTTCATAATAAATATGGAACCGGTCCAGCAGCTCTTTGAAATTCACTAAATGTTCATCATCAAATACCTCATAACCATCCAAATATTCGTAAACTTTCAATTTACCTTCGCTTAATAATTGGAACAGAATGGTGAAAAGGTTCATTTGCCCGTTCATGGGACGAACTGGATAATAAAGAGGTGCATTCTGCTCTTTCGTCAGGTCCACCTGACGATATACGACACGCATCCAGCGAGCATTACCGATTTGCTGCGTTAATCGTTCATTCAGATCCTGAGCACGCACCGTCAGTTCCGGCAATCCACTTTCCTCTTTGGTGACCGCCCGTTCGCCACGGCTTGCACGCGGCCCTTTGCGCTGTTGTTGCGTTGTACGCGTATTCTCATTCTCTTCTTGCGCTTGAGCGGGAAGAAGAGTAAATGCGAGCAAACAGGCTACTATATAATAGATACGTTTCATAGTACGTGTATTAATTTACAATAACTTCAATCGTTGATATTTTACGTTCGATACCATCCGGTCCTTTTGCAATCACATTGGTGATGTAAAAACGCTTTCCCCGGGATAACCTGCGGATATAATCCTTTTGGCGTTGGGAGAAGTTAGTTCCTTCGGCTACTTCCGGTATGGCGTTGCCCATCGAGTCGAAGAAAGTTAATTCAAAACGCAGGACGGTATATTTTACATTCAATAAATCATCGTCAATAGCCGCCAGGATTCCATCCGCTTCTATCAGGTTACGTTTTGAGATCTTGCCTCCCCGGAACTTATGCACGTTTCCGTTCTCGTCTTTATATTCGATGTAAGGCGAAGGATCCGGCAAAGCACGTACACGGAAAGAGGTTTTTGCCATTTCGACACTTCGTCCGTCTGACATACGGGCATTGACGGTTATGATGGCTTCTGTCCCTACTTTAGAAGGGCGTGCTTCCCATAAATCACCTTTTCGGGTCAACGTACCGTTGGTCATACTGGCCGTTACATTACCGCTTGGAACGCCTGGAACCGCAATACGGATCGGATTGGCAATTCCTGCGTAAAGCACGTTCATCAGTGTCGGGGCTACTGTGGCACTGGGCTCCGTCACAAAATACTCGCTTTGGAACGGATACCGGTTGGTTCCGCCATCGCTATTGGGCATTTCGATATATCCTTCTATCGGGAATGTTCCGGTAGAACCGGTGTTTACCGTAAACAGGCCTTCGTTTTCTGCGGGAAGCTCTTTGCCATTGACAAAGATTGTCGGACGTTTGGTCGAGTCTACGGCCGATAAGACGATATTTGCCTGGTATTGGCTTCCGCGCATGACTATCTGGCTTTGCGGGATTACTTGGGCCGTAATCTTGTTCACACGATAGTCTCCGACATCTACACTGCTCAATAAGTGAGAGAGTACTTCACCCTCGGCATATCGGATATCACTTTGTATCTTCGTAAGTAAGGTGATAGCTGCTGCTACCGGCATATTCTCGAACAAGGCGGTTTCCCATGTTCGTGTCTGAATACCTGCTTTATAAGGCGGTTCTGTGCTTAGTGCATTCTTGATGATGCGTACTTTTGCCGTGTCTTGAATCAGTTCGCTCATCCGTTCGCGATAAGCATCTATGGATAGTCGCAAGTTCTTCCCTTCACCTTTCATGGGTGCAAGCATCACACGGGCTGCGGCTTCCAGGTCATCTTTATGTTCTATGTTGTCTACATCCGCCTCTTTCCCGTCGGCAATGACTGCGATGTTCTCTTTCAGTTCTTGAATATAATTGAAGAGTGAGTCAGATTTTTGCTTTACTTCTAAACTCTTTTCATACCATTCTTTCACTTTCACCGGATTGGTCTGATACGCAGATTTCATATTCTCGGCTACGATGTCGTTGCGGTGTGTGGAGTTATCAATAGAAGTACGCAAACTATCTTGTACCAGTTCGAAGCCATCCAGTACCTCCGAGGATACATTCAACGCCATCATGGCGATGAACACCAGGTACATCAGATTGATCATCTTCTGACGGGGCGAATTAGGATTGTTTGCTATTCCTGCCATTGTATTTATGTTGTACTACAAAATCATGTTTATATATTTGTTCTATCATCCCTGTCTTTGTCCATTGAACGGAGGCTGCTGATACCCGTACGGTTGCTGGTAGGGCGGTTGTGGGTACGGGGATTGCGGAGCCTGATAATTGGACTGCGGCTGTGCGTACATATTTACCGTCATAGCTTGTAGCAATCGGCTATAAACCTGGTTTAATTGGGCCAATTGCTGGGTCATTTTTTCGGTCTCACTACGGAATACCGAACTGTCCATTACCGAACCGTCATACATTTCGCGCATCCGGTTCAGGCTGCTATTGATGCGTTCGATATTTTCCATTTGTATGGAAATGCTTTTCAATTGCATTTCGTAAACGGAATTCAGGCCGGATATGTTTTTATTCAAGATTTCCATTTGCTCCACATAATTCTGGGAGTTTTGGGTTACACCATCCGAATGGTCGGAGATGCTCTTGTAGGAATTCAGTAAAGAATCGGATGCTTCTGTCAATGACCCGGTCACTTGATTGAATTTTTCCATCTGTTCAGATACTGATGAGAGTTGTTCCAGATATTTCTGCGTGGCCTCTGTCAGTTCTGCCATTTTAGATATCTGCTCAGCCGCACCGCTCAGTTTCTTGATACTGTCCGAAAGATTCTTTGCATCTTCATCGGTTACATTCAATCCTAACGATGCTGCGGCGGCAGCTCCGGCATTCACATTTCCGGAAGCACTACCCGTACCGTTCATGCTGATAATAGTACCTCCGGTGTTGATGCCATTTGTTGGTGTAGCCTCACCATTTTCTTTGGAAAACGCAGGGCGGTCCAACGGGTTTTTCGATTTCAAGACCGGAAAGACATCTTCCCAGTGGTATTCATCATTAGGCCGTTCAAATGCTGAGATAAAAAATACCGCAGCCTCTGTTATCATGGCAACAAACAGGATCTGATTGGCATACGGTAGATGCAACAGTTTGAACATCGCTCCGAGAATAACGATGGATGCTCCCCAGCTATAACAGAAGTTCAAGACGCGTTTACCTTTCTCACTGGAAAGGAACATCTCGATTATATTCTTATATCTTCTATATTTTCCCATATATTTTAGTTTTTGAGTTTCTAAGTTTCAAACTTAATTTATTTTTTCCCTTTTGATTTCGAGAATCCGATTTGAGTACGTGCGCATCGGAAACCAATGTAAGAGCGTGTTTCGTTTTGATATTCGAAGCTACGCATATCAGAACGGATAAACTGAGATACATCTTTCCAGGAACCTCCGCGTACTACTTTCTTTTTCATGGCATACGGGTCCTCTTTGGCCGCATTGTAACGCAATTCGGGATTGATATCACTCATTTGGTTCGGACCTGATTCCGAATAGGCTGTTGAAGTCCACTCCGAAACATTCCCGGCCATATCATACAATCCGAATTCATTTGCAGCAAATGCACCGACCCGTGAAGTGATCAGATGCCCATCTTCCGTATAATTTCCTTTCCCAGGTTTGAAGTTCCCTAAGAAACAATCTTTTCCGTCTGTCAGATTTTCGCCCGACCACGGATATTTGTTTTCATTTTTGCCGCAACGTGCCGCATATTCCCATTCTCCTTCAGTCGGCAAACGGAAGGGTTCAATCACTTGTCCGGCAGGCAGGCTTAATGATTGCTTATACAAATTTGTACGCCATACGCAATAAGCGGTAGCCTGCTCCCAGGATACGCCTACTACCGGATAATCATCATATCCCGGATGATTGAAATACATACGTGTATAAGGCTCGTTGTACGAATTATTGAAGTCATTTACCCAACAATTCTCGTCAGGGTAAATATTGACGATACGTGTATGCAGGAAATCCCAAGGACCACTTCGAGGACGGGTGATGGTTTCGTTTACGATATTCCCCTCATCATCAATATAAGCCGTATCTTTTGAGATCATAATCACTTCGTTCGGGTCAACTTCTATGTCGGTATTCCGGACACGGTCTGCCGGATCCATCTGGTTCTTACGTAATGCAGCTGCAGTATAGTCATACCACTCATATTTATAAACCATCTGCTTCGGATCCAATTTTTTCTCACCGGTTACGGGATTGGTATAATAGACACTCTCGATAGCCCGGATTTCATCTTCGTTCGCACGTTTCCAGGGGATAGGACGGCTCCAGTCCAAATGCGGAGTTACTGGATCTCCGTATCGGTCTTCCGTGATCTTAAACAAATCATTGCCTCCGTAGGCCGGGTCAGCCAGGCGTTCGCGGATGATGGAGTCGCGTACCCAGTAGACAAATTGCCGGTATTCGGCATTGGTCGTTTCCGTTTCATCCATCCAAAATGCATCAACCGAGATGCCTTTCTTATCCGGCATGATGCCCCATACTGAATCCTTGTCTGCCGGTCCCATTTCGAAAGAGCCTCTTTTGATCAAGACCATTCCATAAGGTGCCGGCTCATTGATAGCCATTGTCCGTACTCCTGTAACCTCTCCACCTCCGGACGAAAGAGACTTTCCACAAGAGGTAAGCAGCGCTGCTGCCGCCAGAAGGATTATTCCTA
>DWYO01000196.1 GCA_019118725.1 Candidatus Parabacteroides intestinavium
CAATTATATCCATATTTAGTTTGTGAGTAAATTAAATTTAAAGCATGAAAATGCAAATATGCTAAATTTGTTTGAGTTATACAAGAAGATAGGCATAAACGGAGACAAACATCCCATTCTTTTGTTCCAAAGATAGGCATAAAAAGATCCAAAGATAGGCATGAATTTAAGAAGCTGTTTTGAATTTATTCCAAACAGCTTCTAAGGATTTTCAAAAATAATGTTTATCTTTGTCTTCATCAATGGAAAACAGAAATCCAATAGCATGTGCACCAATGGATTATTGTTTACATTGTTCATTATCGATGGAAAAGAACGGAAACAGAAAGGCTTTATGGCAAGGATTTCGGCTCAAGCTGAACGGAGTTTGCTATCTGCCCGGAACAGAGGATATACATTTCGCGGAAAATGGAGGTATTTATGCTGATTTACAGGATTTTCTGAAGGAATGGTTTGACGATTCTCCTACACTGACAGTACATACATCCGGTTCAACGGGTACACCGAAGATGTTGGTCGTCCGTAAAGAGCAGATGATGAACAGCGCACGTATCACGTGCGAATTTCTCCATCTTCAGCCAGACGACAAGGCATTGCTTTGCATGTCGCTTAAGTATATTGCCGGGAAAATGATGGTTGTACGGGCCTTAGTGGCCGGACTGGATCTGATTGTCCGCGAACCATCCGGGCATCCGCTGGCCGATATTGAAGAGCCGTTGCGCTTCGCGGCCATGATCCCGCTTCAGGTCTATAATACCTTGCAGGTGGCCGAAGAAAAATCCCGGCTGGAGGATATCGAGACACTCATCATCGGAGGCGGGTCTATAGACCCGGGGCTTGCCGAAGCGCTCTTACCCTTTCCCCAACGGATTTATTCCACTTACGGCATGACCGAGACTCTCTCGCATATTGCTTTGCGAAGACTGAACGGAGCCGAAGCTTCGGAATATTATCACCCTTTCCCTTCCGTACATTTGTCGTTGAGTTCAGATCAGACCTTGGTTATCGATGCGCCGCAGGTGTGTGATGAATTGCTGGTTACCAATGATGTGGCAGATCTTCGACCAGACGGCTCATTTGCCATCCTTGGTCGGAAAGACAATATCATCAATAGCGGAGGTATCAAGATTCAGGCGGAAAGCGTGGAGAATCAGCTCCGGGTTTTTATCTCTGTCCCTTTTGCGCTAACCTCTGTCCCCCATCCTAAATTTGGTGAGGCGCTGACCCTCTTGATCAGACAGGATGTGCCGGACAAAGACCGACTACAAACTGAAATAAATCAGCGGCTCCCCAAATATCAGCAACCTAAGTATATACTTTTCGTAGATGGCATTCCGCTGACCGAAACCGGTAAAATAAGCCGGGCGGAATGTAAAAGGATTGCGCTTAGGGAATTGAAAATTGAAACTGAATGAAGAAAAACTCAATTAACGAACTAATAAACTCAAAAACTTTAAAATATATGAAATATTTTCCGATTATCACACTTTCGTTACTATCTCTTGCGCCCGGTATCGAAGCACAAGGAGAAAACGAGGTTGACACGAATCCGGTTTTTGCTAAAGCCGATTGCATTACCCTATTGGATAGCACGGCCGTAAGCGTACAGGAAAGCGGTTCCGGTTCGTTTGCCATTTATAAGAAATTCAAAGTACAGACCCTTCAAGGAGGAGTGGCCAATCATGTCATTAAGTATGACTACGATCCGTTAACGGCATACGCCGAATTCAAGCAAGCCACGATTTATCGTGCCGGAGGGGATATCGTCAATATTGATGTAACTCAAGCCTGCGATTATGCGGCTCCGGCACGTGCCATCTATTGGGGAGCTCGACAAATCATGCTCGAACTGGGACGTTTGTATCCGGGTGACGTGGTGGAATATAAAATAGAGAAGAAAGGCTTTACTTATGCCCTGTTGGCCGGAGCGGAAAATGAGGACGAGTCACGCTTCATTCCCCCGATGCGCGGGCAATTCTATGATATTGTGCCTTTCTGGGTGGCCGAACCTACCCTTCGCAAGGTCTATAAACTGACTATCCCGAAGGAGAAAGAGATCCAATTTCATTTCTATCAAGGAGATTGTTCTTCGTCCATGCACTATGAGAATGGGAAAAAGGCTTATACATTCGTGATAGAAAATGCCATTCCGGTGAAACAAGAGCCTAACATGGTGAATCTGTTTGATGCAGCTCCCAAGCTGATGCTTTCATCTACCCCCGAATGGAAAGACAAATCCTTGTGGTTCCACAAAGTTAACGAAGACTATGGAAGCTTTGAACCTATCCCCGAAGCCCAGAAAAAGGTAAATGAGCTGATTAAGGGGAAAAAGACCGAGATGGAGAAAATAGCCGTACTGACGCATTGGGTGGCCGATAACATCCGCTATTCTGGCATCTCGATGGGAAAGGGCGAAGGCTATACGTTGCATAACCTGAAAATGAATTATACTGACCGGTGCGGGGTGTGCAAGGATATAGCGGGCACGTTGATTGCCTTCCTGCGCATGGCGGGCTTTGAGTCGTATCCGGCCATGACGATGGCAGGAAGCCGGGTAGAACAGATTCCGGCCGATCATTTCAACCATTGCGTGGCCGTGGTGAAATTGTCTGATGGTACTTATATCCCGTTAGACCCTACGTGGGTACCTTTCGTGCGTGAAGTGTGGAGCAGTGCTGAACAACAACAGAACTATCTGCCTGGAATTCCAGAGGGATCAGACCTGTGCGTGACTCCGGTATCGGCTCCTGAAAATCATTACCTCAAAATCAAAGCCAATAATCGGTTGGAGGCCAACGGGACGCTGAAAGGGGAACTGACCGTACAGGCCGAAGGCCAATCGGATGCCAGCGTACGCCGGGTGTTTACCTCCGGGTGGCAAGCGGACTGGAAAAACAGCATGGAGGCACAATTGTTGGCCATATCGCCCAATGCCCGCCTCTTGAGTGTAGATTGGGGAAAAGATCCTAAAGACTATCAGGCAGCTCCTATAAAGATTACGTTCCGTTATGAAATACCGGACTATGCTTTAGCCGGCAATGATGTGTTGCTGGTAAAGCCTACATCGGACAAATTATATCGCTCTGTAAAGAGTTTCCTGCGTATCAATACGGATATAGAGACCCGTCAATACGGTTTCAAAGATGCCTGCTCCCGATTCGTAGAACAAGAGGAGACCATCCAGCTTCCGACAGGATATACCTTGCTCAATGAAGCAAAAGAGGATTCCATGCAAAGCACATCAGCTGATTTTGAAGGCTCTTTGAAGCAAAACGGGAATAAGGTGGTTTTGCATCAGAGACTGGCTCTGAAGAAACGTGTGTATGAGGCTTCGGATTGGGAAGGATTCCGTACTGCAGTCAACGCTTTCAAATCGTATGGCGATTATTTAGTAATCAAGAAATAAAGGAGGGAAAAAATCATGAGACATAAAATAAATTCGTTATCTCTATTACTTTTGTTTCTGTGCGCTTTCACCTCGTTCGTATGGGCAGGGCCGGAGGCGGAATACAAGAAATTGTCTAAATCCTGGACCTTAAACCCGGACGGGAGCCAGGTGTTCCATTGCAATATGGAACTTACCATCTATACGCATACCGCCATGCGGAGCGCGTATGGCGAGACCTTTATCATCTATAACCCCGATTACCAGACATTAAAGATAAACGAATCATACACCAAGCAAAAAGACGGTACCATCATCCGCACACCGGATAATGCCTTTGTTGAAGTGCTGCCCTACTCAGCCTCTGACGCTCCGGCCTATAACAACTTGAAGGAAATGGTGGTGGTACATACCGGATTGGAGTTGGGGGCCACTATTTATTTGGATTATACATTGACCAGCAAAGCGGGATATCTGCCGGCTATCGATATTCTGGAGGTGATTCCGCAAAGCTCTCCGGTGAAAGAATATAACCTGGCGATTACCGTCCCGGAAGGAGAAGATCTCTCTTACGGATTGATTCATCCGGACGCAGAAGCCAAAGTAACTATAGAAAACGGCATGCGTACCACCTCCTGGACATTGAAGAACGTCAAAGCCTCCTCACGGGCCCCGATGCGTCACATATATGATGGGGATATCCAGATCCTGACGGCATCAAGTTATCCTTCAGAAGCTGAAGCCTTAAAAAGCTTGTATGAGCAATTGGAAATGCGCGAGAGTATGCCACTCCTTTCTTTAGCGGAAACGATAACAGAAGGAAAAGATAGCGACACGGATAAACTTCGGGCCATTTTAGCGTTCGTCAATCAGAATTTCGCCCACTCGGCGCTTTCCTTAGAGGAAACGGGGTATCGAATCCGTCCGGTCGAGGAGGTCATCAATTCAGCCTATGGCACGCAAGCCGAGCTTACTGATCTGTTGCAAGGGTTGCTGAATGCACTCCGGATACCGACTGAGGTCTGTGTTCGTTTCCCGCTAAACGATGCGCCTGAAGATAGTTTCGGACTGAAGGGTGCTTCTCTTTTCTTGAAATCTGAGGCAGACGGTGCCACCTATTTATTGAATCCATTCTCGGATAAGATGGATAACGCCGGATGGTTGGCCGGACGTTGCAGAATGGTCGATATCAAGAGTGGAAACCCCGTGACCTTTCCCCAGCCTGATTCGAAGATCACCGGTGAGGTTACCATGCGGATTGATGCTTCGAAGGTAATAGCTGAAATCCATGCAGAGGTTCCGGCAGGACTTGTTTCGTATGTAGATGTTCCGGAAAAGAGCAGTACCGAAACGGAAGAACTGACCTTGGCCAATGGGTACGCTCTGGTACATCTCCCGGTAGTCCCGGCAAGCCAAAATACCCAGTCATACGCTTCGATGAATACTACACGTAAAAGTAATTTGAGTCTGCTTTATGTTCCGGACGAATCTTATACCTATACATTGGAGATCCCGGAAGGTATGACTCTCTGCACTCCGACTGGAAAGAAGCAGATGGCAAATAAAGCCGGAGAAATGTATATTGAGGTTGAACTGACGGGAAAGAAAGTCATTGTGAAGCGCTCCTTACAGGTGAAATCGACTCAGATAACGGAATCGGTTTACCCTGATTTTCATAAATTAATGGCGGAATGGGTGAATCCGAACAATACATCTTTAATTTTAAAATCTATTGAAAACTGACAAATATGAATGTAATTGAAAGTTGGAAATTATTTGCGTCATCCATGGAATTTTCAACTTTCAATTAAAAAAACTACTACGGTGGACATACAAGAATTATTGAAACTTTATGCTTCGCATAGCGGAGTATCTGCTTTAGATTGTCTGATTAAGGAAGGTAAAGACCGTAACATAGCTCTGCGCGGGATGAACGGCTCCGCATCGGCTATGCTTATCGCTTCCCTCTTTGTCAAACAAAGCGGAAATTTCATCTGCCTGCTCAACGACATGGAAGAGGCAGGTTATTTCTATAATGACTTGAAGCAACTCACCGGAAGCGATTCCGTCTATTTTTTCCCCTCAGCCTATCGTAGGGACATAAAATATGGACATACCGACCCGGCCAATGAAATTTTGCGTACCGAGGCGTTGAGTGTTTTGAACGACAAGCATCCGCACTTTATTATCGTCTCGTATCCTGAAGCGCTGGCTGAAAAGGTGGTAACGAAAGACCTGCTAAGGCAAAACACTTTACAGATTCATGTAGGCGAGAAGTTGGGGAATGCATTTGTCGTGGAGACTTTGGAGAGCTATGGATTCGAACGGGTAGATTATGTGTATGAACCGGGGCAATATGCCATTCGCGGAAGTATCGTGGATGTGTTTTCCTATTCATTTGAATATCCCTACCGTATAGATTTTTTCGGTGATGAGGTCGAAACAATCCGGGCATTCGATGTCGAAACACAATTGTCAAAGGAAAAACTGGATAGCATTTATGTTGTGTCAGAAGTCAATAAGAAAAGTTCGGATTCCGGAGGATGCCTATTGGGGTCTTTACCCGAAGATACGGTCCTTGCCTCGCATGACTTAGCCTGGTGTCGTGAGCGTATCGGTATGTTATGGAACGAAGAACCGGTGATAGCCGATGAAGAATCATTCGCGAACATTGAAGCCATGCAGGCCAAGTTGGTGCGATGGGATGACTTCATGCACGATGCGCTTCGACTTAGACGGGTGCAATTCGGAAATCATCCGGTGGGCGACATAGATGCGGCTCTCTCGTTTCAAACCCAAGCCCAACCTATCTTCCATAAGAATTTTGATATGGTAAGTGAGGCATTCCGCAAATATCTGGACTTAGGATATACCCTCTATATCCTAAGTGATGTGGAGAAGCAGGCCGCCCGGATTCGCTCAATATTTGAAGACAAAGGGGTGAACATCCCTTTTACTGCAGTCAACAAGACCATCCATGCCGGATTTGCCGATCAACAATTGAAGGTCTGTTTCTTTACAGACCACCAACTATTCGACCGTTTTCATAAGTACAACCTCAAAAGCGATAAGGCTCGTAGTGGAAAGATTACTCTTTCGCTCAAAGAGTTAAACCAGTTCACACCAGGTGATTATATTGTGCATATAGACCATGGTATAGGTCAGTTCGGAGGACTGGTGCGTATGGAGGTGAACGGTAAAATGCAGGAGGTCATCAAGCTTATCTATCAAAATAATGATGCGATATTTGTTAGTATTCATTCCTTGCATAAATTGTCCAAATATAAAGGAAAGGACAATGGTGAACCTCCTAAACTGAGCAAACTGGGTACCGGAGCCTGGGAGAAAATGAAGGAACGGACCAAAAAGAAGGTCAAAGATATAGCCCGGGATCTGATTATCCTCTATGCCAAACGCAAACGCGAGCAAGGTTTCGCGTTTAGCCCTGATAGCTTCATGCAACAGGAGCTGGAGGCAAGTTTCATCTACGAAGATACACCTGACCAAGTACGTGCTACGGCTGAGGTCAAAGCCGACATGGAAAGTCCGAGACCTATGGACCGACTGATTTGCGGGGATGTAGGATTCGGGAAAACAGAAGTGGCTATTCGAGCTGCATTCAAGGCTGTAGCCGACAATAAGCAGGTGGCGGTTCTCGTACCTACCACGGTATTGGCATTCCAACATTATCAGACCTTCTCGGAACGTTTGAAGGATTTTCCATGCAAGATTGATTATGTAAGCCGTGCAAAAACTACCGCTCAAATAAAACGTACGCTGGAGGCGGTAAAAAATGGAGACGTGAATATCCTTATCGGTACGCACCGCATCGTAAGCAAGGATGTTTCCTTTAAGGATTTGGGATTGCTTATCATAGATGAAGAACAGAAATTCGGGGTATCGGTCAAAGAGAAATTGCGTCAGTTGAAGACGAATGTAGATACCCTGACTATGACTGCTACGCCTATCCCCAGAACCTTGCAGTTCTCGCTGATGGGAGCTCGAGATTTAAGCAGTATCACTACTCCCCCATCTAACCGCTACCCGGTACAAACCGAGGTGGAACGTTTCAATCCAGACATTATCCGGGAGGCTATCAATTTCGAAATGAGCCGAAACGGACAAGTGTTCTTTATCAACAACCGAATTCAGAATATCTACGAGATAGAAGCATTGGTAAAACGGGAAGTACCTGATGCTCGCGTGTGTGTAGCTCATGGGCAAATGGAACCGGAAGACCTGGAGAAAAAGATATTGGATTTCGTGAACTACGAGTATGACGTCATTATTGCGACCAGTATTGTAGAGAATGGTATTGATGTTCCGAATGCCAATACCATCATCATTAACAACGCCCAGCAATTCGGTCTCTCCGAACTTCACCAATTACGAGGACGTGTAGGACGAAGTAACCGAAAGGCGTTTTGTTATCTGTTATCTCCTCCTCTTAGTTCGCTCACACAAGAAGCCCGGCGTCGATTGCAAGCTATCGAGAGTTTCTCGGAATTGGGAAGCGGTATACATATCGCCATGCAGGATTTGGATATACGTGGTGCCGGAAATATGCTGGGTGCGGAACAGAGCGGATTTATTGCGGACTTAGGCTACGAGGCTTATCAGAAAATTCTGGAAGAGGCGGTGGATGAATTGAAATCAGATGAGTTTGCCGATCTGTATGCTGACCTTTCGGGAGATAAAGGAGCACAAGACGGGAAAGCGTTTGTTCGTGAGACCTACGTGGAAAGTGACCTGACTCTTTTGTTCCCGCCGGATTATATTCCCAATGATTCGGAGCGTATCTCGATCTACCGGGAATTGGATAATCTGGAACGTGAAACAGACATCCAGGCCTTCATCGCACGTTTGGAAGACAGGTTCGGAAAAATTCCGCAAGAAGGTATGGAACTGATCCGTATTGTTCGGCTCCGGCGTATGGCACGTGGATTAGGCATTGAGAAGGTCATCCTCAAAAAAGGACAAATGAGCCTCTATCTGGTATCAGCAGAAGATAGCCCCTACTATCAGAGCCCGGCATTCGGTAAACTGATTGCCTATATCCAGAAACACCCGCGTAATTGCACGTTGAAGGAGAACAACGGAAAGCGGAGTATTGTGATAAAAGATGTAACTTGCGTAGAAACCGCCTGTTCCATCTTGGAGGAAATGGAAACATTATAACTTAGAAGCTGTTTGGAATTTATTCAAAACAGCTTCTAAGAAACCAACAAACTCAAAAACGGAAAAGTATGGTAGTTTATTATTCTGCAACAGGTAATTCCAAATGGATCGCCTCGCTCCTGTCCCAAAAGCTGGATATGCCGATGGTTTCGATGTTGGAAATCATGGATAGCAAGGATCCGCAACGCTATATAACAGACCGGGAGAAACTGATTATAGTAGCTCCGGTACACGCTTGGTATCCGGCTTTATTCGTTAAGATGTTCCTTCTCTTCCTTCTGGTTCACGAAATTTTTTTCCGATATGCCTATATGGTCTTCACATGCGGGGATGATTGTGGTGAAGCGAATAAAGAGGCAACGAGATTAATGAATATAATAGCCGACAAGTTCTGTACCGCGTTCTCCGTACAAATGCCGAACACCTATATTCTGCTTCCGGGATTTGATGTAGATGATGAAAAGACCCGGAAAAAGAAGTTGGATACGGCTCCGGAAAGGGTAAATCAAATAGCGAAATGCATCCTTGACAACACCTCTGATCCGCAACTCTATTATGCGGGACATGCCGCTTGGTTCAAAAGCCGTGTGCTACATCCGATGTTCCGGAAATTTGTGATGAAACGGTCTAAGTTTTATGTGACAGAGGCTTGCAACGGGTGTGGAATATGCCAACGGATATGCCCGATAAAGATCATCCAGTTAAATGCCCTTCGCCAGCCTGAATGGAATAAGACCTGCATCCAATGTCTGGCTTGTCTGCACCATTGCCCCCAGCAGGCTATTCAATGGGGAAATCAGACTCAAAAAAAAGGGCGTTATGTCAATCCATTTGTGAAGACATGAGCTTTGTGATTGATAATCAGAATTCATAAACTCAAAAACCAACAAACTCAAAACAATGAAATGTCTTTTTAGCATGTTGTTCGTTTTCCTCTGCTCATTCTCTTTATATGCGCAAGAGGAAGGTTTGGCCTCCTATTACCACCATAAGTTGCATGGGAGAAGGACGGCTAGCGGAGAACTGCATGATAAGAATGACCTGACCGCAGCCCATCGTACCCTCCCATTTGGAACTTATGTACGAGTGACGAACTTAGATAACAATCGGTCGGTAATCGTGGAAATTACCGATCGGGGGCCACGTAGGCGCAAGCGGATTATCGATGTTTCCAAGAGTGCCGCTGAGGCACTGGGGTTCGTTAGGAAAGGAGTGACGCGCGTACGCATAGAAGTGGTTCCCGGCCCGGTAGATCTTCGTTGGTTAGATCTGATTTATCCGGAAATTAAACTATTGGACTTTAAACGAAACAAATCATCTGATATCGAAAATTATGAAAATTGATGCAAACACAGGGTTAGTCCTGGAAGGCGGAGGCATGCGCGGAATATTTACCGTAGGGGTATTGGACTATCTGATGGATCACCATATTACCTTTCCCTATGTAATCGGTGTATCTGCCGGAGCCAGCAACGGCATATCGTATATTTCCTGCCAACGGGGACGCTCCTATGTCAGTAATATCGAGTTGTTGAAGAAACATAATTATATCGGCTGGAAGAATCTGCTTTCCGGACGTGGATATATTGACTTGGATTTTCTTTTTTATGAATATCCCGATAAATATTATCCCTTTGATTATCGGGCTTACGAGGCATCTCCTACCCGCTTTGTCATGGTAGTAAGCAATTGCCTGACAGGGAAAGCCGAGTATATCGAAGAAAAGCAAGACCGGAAACGCCTGCTCGATGTGTGCAAGGCTTCTTGTTCGCTTCCGGTAATGTGTCCTTTATCCTGGCTCGATGGGAAACCCATGGTGGATGGGGGTGTATGTGACTCTATTCCCATAAGGCATGCCGAAGCGGAAGGCTACAGGAAGAATGTCGTCATTTTGACACGTAACAAAGGGTATCGTAAGCCCGATAAGGATTTCTACCTTCCGGCATTCATCTACCGGAGATATCCGGCTATCCGCGAAGCTCTCCGCCTGCGTTATAAAAACTACAATCGCACATTGGATTATATCGATCAACTCGAAGCTGAAGGCCGGGTGCTCGTCATACGTCCTGAAAGGCCCATTGAGGTAGGACGTACCGAACGCAACATCCGGAAACTTCAGGCTCTTTACGAAGAGGGCTACGAGATGGGTAAACGCATCGGGAATCCGGAATCATCGACTCCCCAGATCATCATATAACGTCTGAAGAAGAGCTTTCCCGCGTCGGAGAAGGCTCTCTGAAGATGTACTCTTCATCAACACCTGATTGCTGGCATTGTCATAAGCCACATAATCAGTGCTATCCACCAGTCCGAATCCGTTATTGTAAGTATAGAACGCATACCGGGGAGGATTAGGCGACAGAATATCCCGGCTGAAAAGAAACGCATCATGCGGAATGTCCATTTGCCCCAATATCGTTGACACCAAATCAGTCTGATTGCAATAGGCATCAATCTGGGCAGGAGCCTTGACTGCTCCGCCAATCCAAAGCATCGGGATATGATAACGCCGGGGTTCATAATCCTTCAAAGTATCCGGATAGCGGAATCCATGGTCGGCCACCAAAATCACGAGCAAATCTTTCCAGATCGGGAGTACCCGCAACCGGTCTATGAAATTTCCCAAGCAACTATCCGTAAACGCCACCGTATTCAGATAGGGATGTTCCAATCGATGGTAAGGTACCTCAAAAGGTTCATGGCTGCTCAGTGTCAAGAAAGTGGTCATCCAACGGGCAGCGGATCCTGTGTTCCGCTTTTTCAGGTCCTGAAAAAGATACTCGAAGGTAACATCGTCATTAGCGCCCCATTTGCTTAGACGCTCAGTGATTGGGAAATCTTTGTCCGAGGTAATCCGGCTATACCCTGAACCGAAAAAATAGCTTTGCATATTGGTGAAATTAATATCTCCCCCATATAGCATATCCGAGGTATAGCCCTCTTTCTCCAAGGCATGTGCCAGCGAAGGAAGCGTTTGGGCTTTGGATGGATATTTCATGATGGAGGTCGTAGGCTGTGCCAGATATCCATTCAGGATAGACACCAGTCCCCGATCGGTTCGGAAGGAGTTAGCATACATATTCGTAAATAGTACGCCTTCTTCGCTTAATCGGTTCAGATTCGGGGTTACTCCTGGCTCACCTCCCGTAGCAGCTACGGCATTGGCTGAGAAGCTCTCCAGAATAATCAGCAGGATATTCGGACGTGTGGTGGTGAGCAATTCCTGATGTGCGGCATCGGCCGGAGCGGCCTGTTCCGAACGGATCTCCTGTAGGATAGCGGCACGCTCTTCCTCCGGATAGAAATTAAACTGCTCCGCGAAGTTTTGTTGTTTGGAAACAGAAGACAACAGACTGAAGCAGGGGTTAATGGCAGAATGGTTCAGAAACTGGTTATCGCTGAAATAAACCATGCCTACATTGGCCGTCGAGGTTGTTACGCCTCCCCGGATCGGAATAAACATCAGCCCGCCCAGCAGGACAATGCCGATGCTGGCCTCTATCCGCCGACTCACCTGCGATACCGGCACAAGGGGAAGCACACACTTCGTCAGATAATAATAGGCAAGCAGGAAATAAATCAGGAAAGCGATTCCTTGTTGGACGAACAATCCGGCAGGGACACTCGCCATCGCATCTTTGGGAGAACGCAAATAGAACAGCAAGGTGCCATCCAGACGGAATCCCCAATAGGGATAAAGTGCCACATCGACCACAAAGATTGCGGCTATCAGCAGCGAGATGATCCCCAAATAAACCTTCAGGGTCTTACGAAGCCATTCCCCCGGAAGCCACACGGATATCAGGGTCAGGAATAGAGGAAGTGCGGTCAGGTAGCCCGCTACCGTACAGTCTAATAACAGTCCGTGGGCGATGACCTGTAAAAAATCAGTTGGAGAACAAGTGTCCGCCAACTGCATATTATAGAGTATAAACCATGGCTTCTGGATGATAAATACCGGAAGCCATGCTATGAAGAAAAAAATGAGAAACAGAATTCGTTTTTTCATTCTCCGTACAGTTTTTGACGTAACTCAGCAATCTTCGGATCGCTGATATAATCATCATACTCCATCATCTTATCAATTGTTCCATTCGGTGTCAGCTCAATAATGCGGTTAGCCACAGTTTGGATAAACTCGTGGTCATGGCTCGCGAAAAGGATATTACCTTTGAAGGTCTTCAGGGTGTTGTTGAAAGCCTGGATGGATTCCAGATCCAGATGGTTGGTCGGGGTGTCCAAAATCAGACAATTCGCATCGGTCAACATCATGCGGGATATCATGCAGCGCATTTTCTCGCCTCCGGACAGAACGCTCACCTTCTTTAGAAGTTCCTCACCCGAAAAGAGCATACGTCCCAGAAATCCTTTCAAGAACACTTCGTTCGTGTCCGGTGAGAATTGCGACAGCCACTCTATCAGATTATAATCCGAATTAAAATAGCGCGTGTTATCCAGTGGCAGGTAAGAAGTGGTAATGGTCTGCCCCCATTGGAACGTACCGGCATCCGGTTTTTCTTCACCATTGATAATCTGGAACAGGGCGGTCATCGCACGCGGGTCATGGCTGATGAACACAATCTTGTCATCTTTCTCAACATTAAAGTTCAAGTCCTTAAACAAGTATTTACCCTCGATACTCTTTGTCAGGCCCTTTACTTCCAGAATCTGATTGCCCGGCTCGCGGTTCGGGGTAAACAAGATGCCGGGATAACGACGTGATGAAGGCTTGATTTCTTCAATATTCAGCTTCTCCAACATCTTCTTCCGGCTGGTGGTCTGCTTGGATTTGGCCACATTCGCACTGAATCGGCGGATAAATTCCTCCAATTCTTTTTTCTTCTCCTCGGCCTTCTTGTTCTGCTGTTGTTGCTGACGTAGGGCTAACTGGCTCGATTCATACCAGAAGCTGTAATTACCGGCAAATAGCTGCAACTTACCGTAGTCGATATCTACGGTATGGGTGCAGACTGAGTCTAAGAAATGTCGGTCGTGGCTCACCACCAGCACCGTATGCTCGAAATTGGACAGATAGTTTTCCAGCCAGCTGACAGTTTCCAGGTCAAGGTCGTTGGTAGGTTCGTCCAGCAACAGGTTGTCCGGCTGGCCATACAACGCACGCGCCAACAGCACACGTACCTTCTGCTTACCACTCAGGTCCTTCATCATCATATAGTGTAAGTCTTCCGAGATACCCAATCCACTCAGCAACGAAGCCGCGTCACTTTCAGCATTCCATCCCTCCATTTCCGCAAATTTCTCCTCCAGTTCAGCGGCACGTATGCCATCTGCGTCCGAGAAATCCTCTTTGGCATAAAGCGCATTTTTCTCGCTCATTACCTCCCAAAGGGTGGAGTGTCCCATCAATACAGTGTCCATCACCGTATATTCGTCAAATGCGAAATGGTCCTGCGACAAAACCGAGAGGCGTTCGCCCGGCCCCATCGAAACAGTTCCGCGGGTTGGATCCAATTGCCCGCTGATAACACGCAGGAAAGTAGACTTGCCGGCACCGTTTGCCCCGATGATTCCATAACAATTGCCCGGAGTAAATTTCAGATTCACATCCTGGAATAAGATTCTCTTACCAAACTGTACGTCCAGATTATTTACTGTAATCATATTCTATTATATAAGTTTTTTAAGTTTATCAGTTTATAAATGCTCCGCGATGGTCGGGGACGCAAAATATCGCGCCTCTGCAAACATTGTTTTCATTCATGCAATGGCTCTGCCATCCTAAACCATTCGGTGAAAGCAGCGAACCCGCGGTAAAAACATTTTTCATGTGTTCCTGCTGCAAAGGTACGAAAAGGATTTCAGTTGACCAAAGGTAGGGGACGTCATCGCATTCTGTGCTTTTATGGCTCTACGTTATAACCCCCTCTTTATGACATATCCTTTTTTAATTCAAAGAATGTTCGTACTTTTGCCCTATGGATAAACAGGAACTGATAACAATAATAGGCCCTACTGCCTCGGGGAAGACCTCGCTGGCAGCAGCACTGGCTGCCCGGTTGGATACAGAAATCATCAGCGGAGACTCGCGGCAGGTGTACCGGGGCATGGATATCGGCACGGGCAAGGATTTGGCGGATTATGTAGTGGAAGGACAACAAATCCCCTATCACCTTATCGATATCCGCGATGCCGGCGAAAAATACAATGTGTTCGAATACCAGCACGATTTTCACCGGGCATTTGCTGAAATCCGGGCAAAAGGGAAATTGCCTATTCTGTGCGGAGGTACCGGTATGTATATCGAAGCGGTGCTAAAGGGGTATAAGCTGCTGGACGTGCCCCAAAATCCGGAGTTGCGGGAATCGCTGAAGGGAAAGAGTCTGGCCGAACTGGAACAGCTGCTCGCCTCTTATAAGAAATTACACAACAAAACGGATGTCGATTCGGCGCAGCGCGCCATTCGCGCCATCGAAATCGAGGAATATTATCGGACAGAATCACCGGAGCAAAATGAATACGCTCCCATCCGGAGCTTGATAATCGGGGTGAATATAGACCGGGAACTCCGGAGGGAAAAAATATCCCGGCGGTTGCGTGCCCGGCTGGACGAGGGTATGGTAGACGAAGTACGCCGCATCCTTGCCAGTGGTGTAAAACCGGAGGACTTGATTTACTATGGGCTGGAATACAAGTACCTGACTTTGTATGTCACTGGGGTATTGAGCTACGTGGAGATGGTCAGTCAGTTAGAAATTGCCATTCATCAGTTCGCTAAGCGGCAAATGACATGGTTCCGAGGAATGGAGCGCCGCGGATTCACTATCCACTGGATAGACGCTCAACTCCCCTTGCCCGAAAAGGTACAACAAATCATAGACTTAATACAATAAACAGGTATGTACACAATAGACAAGCTGAAAAATCAAGAAAACTTCTTCCTCCTGGCAGGACCGTGCGTCATCGAAGGGGAGGAAATGGCCCTGCGAATCGCGGAGAAGATTGTAACTCTGACAGACCGGCTGCACATCCCTTACGTGTTCAAGGGGTCCTACCGAAAAGCCAATCGTTCCCGACTGGACTCATTTACCGGCATTGGGGATGAGAAGGCCCTGAAAATTCTCCGGAAAGTACACGAGACCTTCGGGGTACCCACAGTTACCGATATTCACGAATCTCACGAAGCCGAATTAGCGGCCGAGTATGTGGATATTTTGCAGATACCCGCATTCTTGTGCCGGCAGACCGATTTGCTGGTAGCGGCGGCTCATACCGGAAAGATCGTCAATATCAAAAAAGGGCAGTTCCTCTCCCCTGCCTCCATGCAATTCGCGGCACAGAAGGTCGCTGATGCCGGCAACAGGAATATTTTGCTCACCGAACGGGGGACGACCTTCGGGTATACCGATCTGGTAGTTGATTACCGAGGAATTCCGCAAATGCAGCAATTCGGCTACCCTGTAATTATGGACGCGACCCACTCTTTGCAGCAACCGAACCAAAGTTCGGGAGTTACCGGTGGAATGCCAAGCCTGATTGAAACAATCGCCAAAGCGGCTATCGCCGTAGGAGCCGATGGACTGTTCTTAGAAACCCATCCTGATCCTTCGAAAGCCAAGTCCGATGGGGCGAACATGCTGCCATTAGATCTCTTAGAAGGACTGTTGACGCGACTTATCCGCATCCGGGAAGCCATCCGGTAAACTCCTGTAAAATAAAAAGACACAAAACCAAGGAGATCGGACCTTTGATTTTGTGTCTTTTTCCAGATCGTTCAACGTATTATCCCAAACGACTTATCTTCTTTAATCTATCTACATCGATTATTTTTATCTTCCGGCCATCCATAGCGATTACGTGCTCAGCTACGAAAGTGGAAAGCGTACGGATAGCGTTGGAGGTTGTCATATTTGACAATTGCGCCAGGTCTTCACGCGCCAGATAAATACTCAAAGTGGCGCCATCCTCTTCCAGTCCGTAACTGTCTTTCAAGAACAAAAGAGATTCGGCCAAACGCCCCCGGATGTGTTTTTGCGTCAGATTGACGGTACGTTCATCAGCAATGCCCAAATCGGTGGATAATTGACGGATAAAGAACATAGCCAGATCCGGATTGCCATATATCAGGTCGTTGACTACAGCCAACGGAATCATGCAGATCGTAGAAGCCTCGAACGCCGAAGCATTGGTCAGATAGTTCTCGTGGGCAAAATGCGCACGGTAACCAAAATATTGCACGGGCTTGATCATCCGGATAATCTGGCTTCGGCCGCCTATTCCATCCTTGTAGATCTTCACTTTTCCTTTCAACAGGCACATCATATCTGTTGGCTCATCTCCTTGACAATAAATCAACGAATTCCGCTTAAAATTCTGAATCGAAGCCTTGCTGCGCAATACTTCCCGCTCTTTTTCAGTTAATACGCGCCACACCTCCGCCAAACTTGACGAAAAATCAATCTCTTCTTTATGCTGTTGTCTAGTAACCACGGCCCAAAATTATTGTTGTATAACATACTTTTGCGACACAAAATTAAAAAAATATTCTATTCAAGACAAAACTTTTTTTATAAAAATAGTATTGGACTATAAATGAAATGTTTGATCAATACAACTATTCCATGAATTTATACACGGGCTAAAAAAGTTACGGGCGGAGCACCCAAATCCCGCAACAATTCTTCTGACGGGCGGCATAATCCGCCAATGGCTCCGGATTTATAATCACTTTCCGAGCTTGCGATGAAGCATGAATGAAGGTCAGCTTTTGCGGAGTTTCCCAATAGGCGATACCGACATGGGTAACGTCCAGTCCCTTGATATTCGTCACGAATGCCAGGATATCTCCATCCTTAATCTGTTGGGAGGCTTCTACAATGTCCTCTTTCGGCAAAAAAGAATAGAGCTCCCGTTTAGAGATAGCCGACTCGATCATCCGCATCTCTCCTACCCATTCCGGATGTGCCGTCAATGCCGGATAAGATTCCGGATGAGAAGACATAAACGATAAATCCAAATTAAGCGGTACACATTGGGGCATATCCATAGTCTTATCTTTAACGATTCCGCGTTGCTGATTCTCATATAGCCAATCCGAGAAATAATGCAGGCGGTTCAGATAAGACACCTGACCATCCCGATAACGTATACGCCGCAAATGGTCCGCCACCCCTTTGAAATCCGGCTCTTTCTCGTTCGATTCCAAAGATAGAGCTAACACAACCTCCACAAAAGTGGTGCAATCCACTTGCCGGATGTTGATTACTACCCCTTCCGGCTCCTTTTCCAGAGTAGCTGATTGATAGGGCGTTCCTAATAAGAGGCGAGCCGCCCGCAAAACACGCATACCCGAGGTACAAGTGCTATCCTTCTGCAATTTTTTTACTATCCGGACACACCGCAGGGAATCTTCTTGAGTATAATAGCATGTTTGCGCAAACACGCTCACGCAACTTATACACCCCAGCATACCCAACATCCAACGTCTTATCATATCCACTTATTCCTTTTTCGTTTCCAGTAACATTTCCAATTTGACTAACTCATCCCGATATTGAGCCGCCTCGATAAACTCCAGCTTCTTGGCTGCTTCCGCCATCCTGCGTTTGGTCTGCTCGATCGTCTTCTCCAGTTGGGCACGATTCATGTATTGAACAACCGGATCCGCCGCCAGAGAAGGTTTCGGCTCTACATAAGCGTAAGGCTCAACCGAAACTTGTTGTTTCTCGGCCACCAGTGAAATGCTATTCTTGACGACCTGTTTCGGGGTGATTCCATGCTTCTCGTTATAGGCCATTTGTTTTTCCCGGCGCCGGTTTGTCTCGTCAATGGTAAGTTTCATGCTTTCGGTGATCTTATCCGCATAAAATATCACTTTCCCATTTACATTTCGGGCCGCACGCCCTGCCGTTTGGGTCAGAGAGCGGTGCGAACGCAAGAATCCCTCCTTATCCGCATCCAGGATAGCTACCAGGGAAACCTCCGGCAAATCCAATCCTTCACGGAGCAGATTCACTCCGATCAGCACATCA
>DWYO01000197.1 GCA_019118725.1 Candidatus Parabacteroides intestinavium
AACAGCCTGCCCGAGAATGCATACCGGGAATTAAAGGAAGGCGAAGAGTACAAGCCTATTATGCGAGCCGACAAGACTTACCGCGAAGTCAATGTATGGTCGGTCTGTTGGGGATTAGTCATGGCCGTTATTTTCAGTGCTGCGGCCGCTTATTTAGGCCTGCGTGTCGGTCAAGTTTTTGAAGCAGCAATCCCGATAGCCATCATAGCTGTAGGGTTATCAAGTGGCTTCAAACGGAAAAACGCGTTGGGTGAAAATGTGATTATACAGTCCATTGGCGCCAGTAGTGGAGTGATTGTGGCGGGGGCTATCTTCACGCTTCCTGCACTTTATATCTTACAAGACAAGTATCCGGAAATTACGGTCAACTTCTTTGAAGTATTCCTCAGCTCTTTATTAGGAGGTATTTTAGGTATATTACTACTGATACCTTTCCGTAAATATTTCGTTTCGGATATGCATGGCAAGTATCCTTTTCCGGAAGCTACAGCCACCACCCAGGTACTGGTGTCCGGAGAAAAAGGCGGGAACCAGGCCAAGCCATTAATCCTTGCCGGACTGATAGGAGGTATTTATGACTTTATCGTGGCAACGTTCGGCTGGTGGAGTGAAACCATCAGTACTACCATCATGGGTGCCGGAGCTGCTTTGGCCGAAAAGGCCAAGCTGGTCTTGAAAGTTAATACCGGGGCCGCAGTATTAGGCTTAGGCTATATTGTCGGTTTGAAATATTCCTTTATTATATGTGCCGGTTCGTTTTTGGTTTGGCTGGTAATTATACCTTTAATGTCAGCTTTCTTCGGGGATCAGGTATTGACATTAGGCAATGATGCCATAACGGCTACCGTAGGAAGCATGAGTGCAGAAGAAATATTTACGACTTATGCCCGCCACATCGGTATCGGCGGTATTGCTACAGCTGGTGTGATCGGCATTATCAAATCGTGGGGAATCATACGAGGTGCCGTAGGATTGGCCGTAAAGGAAATGAACAATAAAGGTAATCCCAACACCAAGCGCCTACCACGTACCCAGCGGGATATCCCGATGAAGATTATCTCAATAGGTATTATCACTACCATGATAATAATGACCCTCTTCTTTCAATTCGGTCTGTTGCACAATCCGCTTTATGCCTTTGTCGGTCTGCTGTTAGTTGCCGTCATTGCCTTTCTGTTTACTACCGTAGCCGCTAATGCCATTGCTATCGTAGGTACCAACCCGGTTTCCGGTATGACCCTGATGACTTTAATATTAGCCTCTATCATTTTAGTAGCGACCGGATTGAAAGGCCCGGCTGGAATGGTTTCTGCTTTAATTATCGGTGGAGTCGTTTGTACGGCATTGTCCATGGCCGGAGGTTTCATTACAGATTTGAAAATCGGATATTGGTTAGGCAGTACGCCTATTAAACAGGAGTCCTGGAAGTTCTTAGGAACATTAGTCTCAGCCGCAACCGTAGGCGGAGTTATCCTGATTCTGAATCAGACTTACGGCTTCACCAGTGGAAAGTTGGCGGCTCCTCAAGCCAATGCAATGGCGGCCGTTATCGAACCGTTAATGAGCGGTGCCGGTGCTCCCTGGATTCTTTACGGCATCGGTGCTGTATTAGCCATTGTGCTTAACTTCATGAAGGTACCTGCCCTGGCCTTTGCTTTAGGCATGTTCATTCCTATCGAACTGAACACCCCGTTACTAATCGGTGGAGCCATCAACTGGTATGTAGGAAGCCGTAGCAAAGATGCAGCACTGAATACCGCACGTGTTGAGAAAGGCACCTTGCTGGCTTCCGGATTTATTGCCGGAGGGGCGTTGATGGGAGTCATCAGTGCTTTGCTCCGTTTCGCGGAAATCGACCTTTATAATACTGCTTGGGCGGAATCGACCCATGCCGAACTACTTGCCATCGGTATGTATCTTCTATTGATAATTTACCTGGCTTATAGTTCGATGCAAGCGAAGAAAGAAAAATAAATTCCGATCCATAAATCCTATCATGGGAATAAAAAAATCGTCTAACAGCTGTGTATTTTTCGTCCAACAGCTGTTAGACGCAATGTACACAACTGTTAGACGAAAAATCCGTCCCATGAAAATGTTTAACCTTTTATAAAAAAGTAATTCATACAAATACATGGAAACTCCGATCATCAATGTGGGGATACTGACGCGCCAAGCTATCACATTCTGGTTCAACGGTACTTATATCTTAACGGAAAACGGTTCCTACCTGACGGGCGAGCAACGTGCTTTCTGGAACCGCGGAAAAATAACTTTCAGAGGGAAAACTTATCAAGAGCTTTTTTTTGAGCCCATTTCCAAAGAGAATTCATTTGAATTGCAACATGTTACCATCGGTATCGATTTCCATTGGCAACGCGAGGAGGATCAATATTTCCACGGAGCATTGCATCTATTGGCCAGTCCGGATGGGATTGTGGTCATCAACCGGATTGATGTAGAACGATACCTGACCTGCGTGATAGCCTCGGAGATGAACGCTCAAGCTCCGAAAGAGTTTTTAAAAGCGCATGCTGTTATATCGCGAAGCTGGCTATTGGCCCAAATCGAAAAGAAGCGTCTCGGAGAAAAATCCCTGTCCAAAGGTTATCAGGATGACAAACGGCTGATCCGCTGGTATGACCGGGAAGACCATATCCTATTCGATGTTTGTGCCGATGACCATTGCCAGCGGTATCAAGGGACAACCCGCACCGGTGAAAATCCGGTGATTCAATCGGTCATGCAAGAAACCTGCGGAGAAATACTAATGTGCGATAATCAGATTTGCGACACCCGTTTTTCCAAATGTTGCGGGGGAGCAACAGAAGCTTTCGAGCATTGTTGGGAAAACCAGCCGCACTCCTATCTGAAATCCATTGGAGATAATCCGTCCGGAAAGCATCCGGATTTACGTATAGAAGAGGAAGCCGAAAAGTGGATCCGCTCCACTCCTACAGCTTTTTGCCATACGGATGACCAAGCCCTGCTCTCTTCGGTATTGAATCAGTATGATCAAGAGACAACGGATTTCTATCGCTGGACGGTCCGTTATACCCAAAAAGAATTATCCGGGCTGATCCAACGGAAAACCGGTATGGACTTCGGAGAGATTCTTGACCTGGTTCCGCTGAAGAGAGGAGAATCAGGACGCATCGAAGAATTGCAAATTATCGGGAGTAAACGTATATATATAATAGGTAAAGAACTGGAAATCCGTCGGACCTTGAGCGAATCGCACCTCTATAGTTCCGCATTTGTAGTAGATAAAGAACAAAAAGAGGGAGATTCCATCCCTGAAGCTTTTATCCTGCAGGGCGCCGGTTGGGGGCATGGCGTAGGACTTTGCCAGATTGGAGCTGCGGTAATGAGCACACAAGGCTACAATTACCGGCAAATATTAAATCATTATTTCCCCAATACTACTTTGGAGAAACAGTATTAAATATGAAGCATGAAGATGTTTGGTCCTTTGTTTTTGAGTTTGTCTGTTTACAGTCCCTGTGTTTCTCCGGCTTAAAACTCATAAGCGAATAAACTTAACCTGTATGAATAGTTATATCATTCTTTTTAT
>DWYO01000020.1 GCA_019118725.1 Candidatus Parabacteroides intestinavium
TCCATTTGACACAAATCAATTAAACCTGCCAATTGTTTTTCATTGTTAAAGGTTAACGTTTTATCCGCCCGCAAACATCCCCTTAAAAACGGATAGCACCCGGCAAACCGAGAAATATCAAATTGTCAAAATGATAATTTACCCCCTCCAAAACTTCATTATTTCGGCCCGTCATTCAAAATTTTCCCAACGAGGCCCGTCTCAACGCGTCAAGAAAGCGGATTTTCAACATAATCCATTATATACCAATCTATTATATAGAAATATCATAACTCACGGAATCTTTCATTCTAAAGGATATATCTGTTATTTTTAAGCTCCGGATTCTGTTTTCGCACTCCATCCGAAGATTTTCTCTCTCAAATACCGCCTATTTCGAAAAAAGTAACGAACTTTTTCCCAAAAAAGAGCCTACGTTTTCCGACAAATATAGGCATCTCCTCAGACAAAGCATGGCATCTTTCCCGGAAAACATAGTTATGAATCCGCACATACCTAACCGGAAATGACCGGATTGAGGCTCTTTTTGCACCTGTTTTCGCCTTTTTGCACAATTATCAAGTTAGCAAAATATGACTAAAATGCAATTTTCGATATCTAAAAACATATTTTGCTATCTTTTTGAAAATTGAGTACGAAACAAAAAACAGCATTTATGTTCAAAAACATAAAAAATAACAAAGCAAAATCCTTTTTTTCACAATTTAAAAACCTATATTTGCGATATCTTTATATGGTAACCATTTACAAAATTATATCATGGAGAAGAAAAGAGTTTATACGTTTGGAAACGGTAAAGCTGAAGGACGCGCTGACATGCGCAACCTTTTAGGTGGAAAAGGCGCCAACTTGGCAGAAATGAATTTAATCGGAGTACCGGTCCCCCCGGGTTTCACGATTACTACTGAAGTTTGCTCCGAGTATTTCGAATTAGGTAAAGACAAAGTAGTAGAAATTCTAAAAGAAGACGTCGAAAAATCTATTCACGGTGTGGAAGAGCTGATGAAATCGAAGTTCGGAGATACGGAAAATCCGTTATTGGTATCGGTTCGTTCGGGCGCTCGCGCATCCATGCCGGGTATGATGGACACAATTTTGAATTTAGGATTGAACGATGACGTGGTGGAAGGCTTGACCCGCAAGACCGGAAACGCCCGCTTCGCATGGGATTCCTATCGTCGCTTCGTACAGATGTATGGCGACGTGGTTTTAGGCATGAAGCCAGCCAACAAGGATGACATCGACCCGTTCGAGGCAATCATCGAAGAGGTTAAGAAGGCAAAAGGCGTCAAACTGGACAATGAGTTGGACGTTGACGACCTGAAAGAACTGGTTAAACGCTTCAAAGAAGCTGTTAAGGCACAGACCGGCCAGGACTTCCCGTCTTGCGCTTACGAACAATTGTGGGGAGCCATCTGCGCCGTATTCGACTCATGGATGAACGAACGCGCCATCCTCTATCGCAAAATGGAAGGAATACCCGCCGAATGGGGTACGGCCGTAAACGTACAGGCCATGGTATTCGGTAATATGGGCGATACATCCGCTACGGGAGTATGCTTCTCGCGCGATGCCGCTACGGGCGAAGATCTGTTCAATGGCGAATACCTAATCAACGCGCAAGGCGAAGATGTAGTTGCCGGAATCCGCACACCTCAGCAAATCACAAAGATCGGTTCTCAACGCTGGGCACAATTGGCCGGTATCAGCGAAGAAGAACGTGTCTCCAAATATCCTTCCATGGAAGAGGCTATGCCGGAAATTTATAAGGAACTGGATGCTTTGCAGACCAAATTGGAAAATCATTATAAGGATATGCAGGACATGGAGTTTACCGTACAAGAGGGAAAACTCTGGTTCTTGCAGACTCGTAACGGAAAACGTACCGGAGCGGCTATGGTCAAGATTGCCATCGACCTGTTGCATCAGGGCATGATTGACGAGAAAACGGCTTTGGAACGGTGTGAACCGAACAAGCTGGACGAATTGCTTCACCCGGTATTTGATAAGGAAGAACTGAAGAAGGCAAAAGTGCTGACACGCGGATTGCCGGCTTCTCCGGGTGCCGCTTGCGGACAGATCGTTTTCTTTGCCGAAGACGCGGCTAAATGGAGAGCTGACGGACACCGGGTGGTTATGGTACGTATCGAAACTTCACCGGAAGATTTGGCGGGTATGACCGTAGCCGAAGGTATCCTGACCGCCCGCGGAGGTATGACTTCTCATGCAGCTGTAGTGGCACGCGGAATGGGTAAATGCTGCGTATCAGGTGCCGGAGCCATCAACGTGGATTATAAGAACCGCCAGGTGGAAATAGACGGAGTAGTCCTGAAAGAAGGAGATTTCATCTCGTTGAACGGTTCTACGGGTGAAGTATATAAAGGTGAAGTACAGACCAAAGCAGCCGAAGTTTCGGGTGACTTTGCCGAACTGATGGATTTGTGCAACAAATACACCCGGTTGCAGGTACGTACGAATGCCGACACGCCTCACGATGCCGAGATGGCTCGCAAGTTCGGTGCGGTAGGTATCGGATTGTGCCGTACAGAGCACATGTTCTTCGATAATGAAAAGATCATCGCCATGCGCGAGATGATCCTGTCCGAAGATGTGGAAGGACGTAAAGCAGCTTTGGCAAAATTGTTGCCTTACCAGAAAGAGGACTTCAAGGGTATTTTCAAGGCTATGGACGGTTTCCCGGTGAATGTCCGTCTGCTGGACCCGCCATTGCATGAGTTCGTACCGCACGACCTGAAAGGTCAGGAAGAAATGGCAAAAGCCATGGGCGTAACCGTTCAGTATATCCAGCAACGTGTGGAGAATCTGTGCGAACACAACCCGATGCTGGGACACCGCGGATGCCGCTTAGGAAACACCTACCCGGAAATCACCGAAATGCAAACTGAAGCCATCTTGGGTGCTGCTTGTGAATTGAAAAAAGAGGGCTATGATCCGCATCCAGAAATCATGGTTCCGCTTATTGGTATTTTATACGAATTTGAAGCACAAGAAAAAATCATCCGCGAAACCGCTAAGAAAGTGTTTGAACAAGAAGGAATCGAAGTTCCGTTTAAGGTTGGTACGATGATTGAAATTCCGCGTGCTGCCCTGACAGCTAACCGCATCGCATCGCATGCCGAATACTTCTCATTCGGAACCAACGACCTGACCCAAATGACCTTCGGTTATTCACGTGATGATATTGCTTCCTTCTTGCCGGTATATCTGGAAAAGAAGATCTTGAAAGTAGATCCATTCCAAGTGCTCGATCAAAACGGTGTAGGCCAACTTATCAAAATGGCGGTAGAAAAAGGCCGTTCCGTTCGTCCAAGCCTGAAGTGTGGTATCTGTGGTGAACATGGTGGCGAGCCCTCATCGGTTAAATTCTGCCACAGAGTAGGTCTGGATTATGTCAGCTGCTCTCCGTTCCGCGTGCCTATCGCACGCTTAGCAGCGGCTCAGGCTGCGGTAGAGGATACTCTCTAAGATTATCTTAAACATTGATTTAGGCTGTAATGTCCTGTATGACAGGCGTTACAGCCTAAACTGTTTTTATACGGTTTGTCCATACCTTCTGACATATATGCTTAGCAAACCACATTCTTCTTATCCAGTTACAGTAAAGGTTCATAGTC
>DWYO01000198.1 GCA_019118725.1 Candidatus Parabacteroides intestinavium
CAGACCCTTCCCATACAATATAAAATGTATAGAGAATAAATATGTATAAGAAAAAGAAATCCGGGAGTAGAAGCCAGACAATGTTCAGGGTAAACATCAATGCCGAAGAGAAACCCACAAAAAACTGGCACAATTTCAAGTCTTTCGTCTGTTTGAACATTCCCTGCCAAACTTCATTCAGGAAATAGGCTCCAAGATAAAAACCTCCGAAAGAGGACACCAGCGTCACAATAGAATTTTTCAGTGCCTGTTCAATATCAAACTCTTGCCGCGTACAAACACTTAAAAAAGCGGCAATCGTCAATAGCCCGATAAAGGGGTAAAGATAATTGCTCAGGAATTTTTCGTATCCTTTACCTGATTCCGCGTCCTCTTTTTCCTTTTCAACAACCAACTCTTTCCACGTTTTCGCAGGTTGCGAAATAAGGGCTATCACCAATTTAAATATCATCTTATACATAACATCATCTTTTTATCTTGTCTGCAAATATACAATAGGAAGTTCGGTTTACCAAGTATTCCAATCTTTATCCAAATCTATGGTATAAATATCAGAGGTCCGCCAATAATAAGAAGAGGAATCTTCACTCAAAAAATACTCCGGATAAACCAGTTGAAAATTCAGCGAATCACCTGTGATAAGCCCACTTGCCTTTGCTTTTTCCACAAATTCTTCTATATGAAAAGCCTGCGTGGTAATCTCCGAAGAGGTAAAGACCGTATCGGTATAATCTATCCGCCAAGTAGTTGAACGAAGATAGAGCTGGAAACAACGCCGTCCGGTCATCTCATCGGTGACAACCGGCAAATTCGGATCGTATGACATCCAAAAGGAATCTCTTTGCGAACGATAATGTTTTCTGTATTCGGGAAACAGAAACAGATGCCCGTCCACATACAGAGTCGCATCAACCTCAAAATCAAGAAAAGATTCGTTCCGATGCGCTACAGCTGTATCCACATAATTCAGCAAAGGCCAGTCCGGAACCGGTTGATAATTCAACATATTCACTTGATAGACTCCCTCTTCCGCACTATTCTGCTCAGAATGATTAATTTGAAAATCGACCAGACAACAATCGCCTTCCGTCACATCCTGATTCTGGAAATCGTCCGAAGTAATCTGATTGCCACTACGCAACTGTATAACTTTTTCCGGAATAAAATGCACGACTCCGGCCTGCGATCCGTAAGTCTCCCATTCTCCGCTCTCGCCCATACAAGACGAGAAGCTACATCCTATCGCCAAAAGACAAAATACCTGCTCTTTCATATTCATCATTCTTCTCCGCAAAAGTAATAAAAAAACAGGAGCCGAAACAAATCCCGACTCCTGCATAACCTAATTATCTATAAAAAAGTCAATCTTCTGTAGTAGCTGTAACCGGATACATTACCGTTGTCGAAGCCCATATCGGCTTATTGGTAGTCTCATCAATGCCCCGAACATAATTAAAATCAATGTAAAGGAATGTCTTATTGGCTTCCGCTTCTTTGTTGTTAATCATTTCAAAAGCACTCTGCACATAATAAGCATTATTCACATCCTGATTTCCGGCCCCCGTATCTTCTCCTTCAGCCGTTGCACGGACAAAGAACTGATAATGGTTCTCTCCGTTTTTCACTACCGGTTCCAGTTCACGCGGATAGCTCAAATGCCAATCCACTACCTGTCGGCTTCCTATTCTCACATTTGAAGGAATAAACAAATAACCGCGCGCATAATTGGAAAAGCCATTTCCCGTAAAGCTATTATTCAGGGCAATTTCATTTTCCATCAACGATGCTGTATCAGCAGCCGAGATGATAGGAGTGCTCCGCCATTTATCTATTTGTACAGGCTCTGATGTCAAAGATGCTGTTACATACCCTTTTGTTGCCGCATCAACATTGGCCGGGTCATTATAATCAATAGAGATCGTCAAGCCCAAACAATCACCATCGTTGTACGTTGTCAGTTCCGGAATATAGACATAGCTCGTACCTACATCCACCATAGGCAAATAACCTGCCGCAGGATTTAAGAAATACACGCCACAAACCGGACCAGCCTGTGTGTTTGAACCTTCACCCAAACAAGAGGTGAAAAATGTTACGGCCGACAATGACAATGCCGCAAAAATACCAAGTTTCTTCATCTTTTTTATTTTATCTATTAATTCTATTTATTTATTTCCATCATTGGGTCACAAGGCTATATTAAGTTAATACTTTCTCCTCAAGCCTTGCCGACTTATGTCTTCGTCACCTTGTGCTTTTTTGTCAAAGTCCGAACCGGAAACCTACCTGCAAGCCGAAGCGGAAAGGCTTCTCCGTATAATAGGTCTCTATTTCACTTCCATTATCAAAATAATAATCTGCACCGACCTCAGCATACGCACTAAGAAAACGAAGTAATGGATAGCTTACGCCAACTCGCCCATTTACTGAAAAATAGGGTTCCTTGACACGTTGCTTCTCGGAATAAGAGGCTATTGTCTCTTCTTGAGAATACAACTCCGTCCGGAGTTTTCCAGCCACATTCAATTCCACCTTTCCTCCAGCCGAGGCATAGAACTGAAAGCGGTTCCATTCCGCTATCTTATAAGAAACCGATACCGGAATCCCCAAGAAATGCAAACGCTGCTTACACTCGCCCCAATAAGTTGTATTCGTCTTCCAATCAGACGATAACAAAGCGTATGACAAACCCACTTGCAAAGACCAGCGATCGGTAAATTGCCGATTTGCCGATACTCCTATCGAAAAAGGCATCTTATGATGAATCTCCGTTTCCGGGGCCTGAAACATATTAACCGCATTCATCAACGCCAAAGTCTCATTTGTCATAAAAGAAGAACTGCGCAAAGCGTACGAACCGACCGAACTGCTATTCCCAGCCGAAATACTTCCCGCTCCCATTCCGAAACTCCATTTTCGTTTCGGCTTCTCGGTTTCCGAGAGCTTTTCTTTTTGAGACGGCTGCTTCGCAACAACGGAACGAGTCTGTCTGTCCGGTCCGGCTTGCAAAGCTTTTACTTTCGGACGATCTATCTCTTTCGAAACACCTTCCGCATCAGAGGCCGGCTCCACCTCCTTCAACATCGGATCCGTCTCTTCATCCAAAGCCCACTCATCCGCTTTGACAAAATGAATCTCTGGTACAGCCTGCGCCAACACCGCCTGATGTTCCTCCGGCTTAACTTCCGGAATTACCGGCATCGGTTCAGATAATTGTCTCACCCGTTCGGCCAATTGTTCCGTTTCTTTATCCGGTTTACTATAATAAATACCAGAAACAGCTATCAACAGAGCCACCACTGCCGCTGCCGCGCCATAATACCAAGTCCGATGTGGCATAGAAACAGAAGGACGGGGCAAGCGCTTTTCTATCGCCTCCCAATCTTCCGGGAATGTATCCGACTCATAGTCATACAACTTCGAACGGAACAAATCATCCAACTCGTCTCTATCCATCTTCATATTTCTATTCGTACAATTCCTTTATTTTCTTTTGTAACCATTGTTTCGCCCGTGTATATTGCGAACGGGAAGTACTCTCGGTGATACCCAATACTTCGCTTATTTCCTTATGGGAATAACCTTCTACCGCGAACATATTGAACACTGTACGGAATCCTGCAGGCAAATCACGCACCAATTGCATCAACTCAGCAGCTGATAGATCAGATATAGCATTACTGTCCGGTTGAACCAACTCTGCTGTATTATCCAAATCCGTCGATTCTCTCAACACATCGCTACGCCTCAAATATTCCAACGCACAATTTACAAATATCTTCCGAAGCCACCCTTCAAAAGCACCTGAACCTGTGTATGTGTCGATACTGGTAAACACTTTAATGAACCCATCCTGCATCAGGTCGCGCGCTGTTTCTTTGTCATTGACATAGCGCAGGCACACCGCCAACATTTTGCGGGAATATTTCTCATACAGCTCCCGTTGGGCTAATCTGTTCCTGCTCTTGCAACCTGCTATCAGTTGTTGTTCGTTCATCCTCTCGCTAATTCACACACAAGTCCCGTTTTCCAGCGAAACTTAACAATTTATATGATGTTATTTCTAATCAAAACGCTGCATCTTTTCTTAAAAAAATTTGCATTTCCTTTTTCCGCCGCAAATATAAGCCCATTTTTTCATTTCAGACCATTCTTTTCCTACTT
>DWYO01000199.1 GCA_019118725.1 Candidatus Parabacteroides intestinavium
GTCTGCGGGGATTTCAACGACACGCCGGCCTCCTACGTCTACCACCGCCTGAAAGGCTCTCTGACAGACGGTTTTCAGGAATGCGGCCGGGGGTACCGCTATACCTTCCGTCAGCTCTACAGACTCTGGCGGATCGACTACATCCTCCACGCGAAGGACTTTACGGGAACAGCCAGCGTCTCCCCCGATTGGCCCTACAGTGACCATAACCCGGTGATATGGACCGGAAAGGTTAAGTTTTCGCCTTGATTTTTTTGTTTTGGTATCAGAACTCATAAAGAAAAATCGTTATCTTTGCAAAAAGGGAAGAATCATAATATGGGCAAAGACAACAATATCATATTGCAATCAATAAAAACTATTTTGAGACAAGTTTTGCCTCAGAATGGAAAAGCAATTCTTTTCGGATCCCAGGCCCGAGGAGAGGCGAGGGAAGATTCTGATTGGGATATTCTGATTTTGCTGGACAAACAGAATTTAGAAGCTGCGGATTATGACGAAATATCCTATCCTTTGCGCGAGTTAGGCTGGAAAATGAAAACCTGCATAAATCCTGTTATGTACACGTTGAAGGACTGGATGAAATACAGCTTTTCCCCTTTTTATCATAATGTCGTCAAAGAAGGAGTAGAACTGGTATGAGCATGAGTCCGGAAGATATACAAGCAATCGTTTTTTACCGCAAACAAAAAGCGTATGCGACATTGCAGGAGGCTGAGGACATGATTCAAACAGCTCATTGGAATTTGGCCATTCAACGTCTATATTATGCTGCTTTTTATATGGCGTCAGCCTTATTGGTTAAGAATAAGATATCGGCTCAAACACATAATGGTGTTGTGGCACAATTAGGAATGCATTTTATTACAACCGGTAAGTTAGATAAAACGGGAGGTCGTTTGTACTCACGTCTGTTACAAAATAGAATCACCGGAGATTATAATGACTTTTTCGATTTCACCGAAGAAGATGCAAAAGAGCTGTTAGAGCCTACTAAAAAATTAGTGGAAAAATTAGATGTATTGATAGAACAAAGCGTTGAATAGACGCCTCTCAATCTGGCGGAAGAGTAATCAAGTAAATTCTGTGCAGATAACCGTTTTCTGAACGAAACGCAAGACAGTCATCAGCATATCCTATTCAGTTTAAGATCTTAAAAAAAAACAGAACGGCAAAGCCGTTCAACCGTGTGTAACCGTCTGGTGAGCGATAGCGAACCTGCGGGTAAGGACAATATCAATTCCGACCTCGAAGAGGTCAAATGACCAAGGCCAATATAGAACTGAAAATCTCTTTTATATAAATCCAACTGAAAATCTTAGTAACCGAATTTACCCCCGCACTTCCTTACGGGCCGGATTACGGATCTTTGCTGAATGGTATGCCGGATTTTACAAACAGAATAAATAAAAATCAGATAAAATGAAAATAGTAGTAGCAGGTACCGGCTATGTGGGTCTGAGTATTGCTACCTTATTAGCCCAGTACAATCATTGGATGTACCCCAAAATATGATGACAGCCATTGTGGAAAGTAACCAGACCTGAAAGGATTTATTTAAGCAAATGTCTCAGGCAATAGTGACCAACCGCTATGATACTTGTTAGGACGATGTAAAAGACAAGGTCTATACACGAAATATTTTCAGAAGAGATTAATAACAATTAATAATATATGTCAGTATTCAAAGATAAAGTCCTCCTGATTACAGGAGGTACCGGATCGTTCGGCAATGCCGTATTGCGGCGTTTCCTCGATTCCGATATCAGGGAAATCCGAATCTTATCGCGTGATGAAAAGAAACAGGATGATATGCGCCATCATCTGCAGGCACAGCGTCCGGACGTAGCCCATAAGGTAAAATTCTATATCGGTAATGTCCGACAGCGTGAAGCGGTAGACTTTGCCATGGACGGTGTGGACTATGTGTTCTCTGCGGCAGCTCTGAAACAGGTTCCGTCTTGCGAGTTCTTCCCGATGGAGGCTGTACGGACGAATGTGGAGGGAACAAACAATGTCCTGTTGTCTGCCATTGCTCATGGGGTGAAGAACGTGGTGGTTCTTTCAACGGATAAGGCTGCTTATCCGATTAATGCCATGGGGATTTCCAAAGCCATGATGGAAAAGGTGGCCATTGCACAAGGCCGTGCTTTAGGGAAAGACTCCGGAACAACAATTTGCTGTACACGGTATGGAAATGTGATGGCAAGCCGTGGCTCTGTAATACCTCTTTGGGTGGAGCAGATGATGGATGGAAAGCCGATAACCATCACTGATCCGAACATGACCCGCTTCATGATGACGCTGGATGATGCGGTGGATCTGGTGGTTTACGCATTCACGCATGGAGAGAACGGTGATCTGTTTGTGCAGAAAGCTCCGGCGGCTACTCTGGAGGTTCTGGCGCAGGCTTTGAAAGAAACATACGCGCAGATTGATCCGAAATACGGAGAATCCGAGGTGAAGATTATCGGCACACGCCATGGGGAGAAACTGTATGAGACATTGGTTACTCGTGAAGAAATGGCAAAAGCCATCGATATGGGCGGTTATTATCGGATTCCCTGTGATAACCGCGACCTGAATTATGACAAATACTTTATCGAGGGTAGTGAGGAGGTTTCCCATATCGAGGATTATCATTCTCATAATACCGCCCGCTTGGATGTAGAAGGAATGAAAAAACTGCTTCTCAAGCTGAACTTCATCCGGGAAGACTTAGGATTGCAGGAAAGAGCGAAGGGGAAAGAGATTAGATCGGAGTAATGTAGGGAGGATTGTTAGGTTATAAGGTTATTAGATTATAAGGTTATTAGGTTATTGGGTTAATTATGAGGTTATAAGGTTATTAAGTCACTTGGTTGTTAGGTTATAAGTATTAACCACATAATCATCTAACC
>DWYO01000200.1 GCA_019118725.1 Candidatus Parabacteroides intestinavium
TAATAGAAGTTTCAATGCGTGTTACTGCATTATCATGTGCATACATCTTTTCCTGATGTTTGTTACAGGGTAGATCATCAATATGTTTAACCTTCACATATATTTTATAGCACCATATAGAAAGGAATATAATCCCTATAATCACGGCGCACATAATAAATACAGATAAACCGAAATTATCTATAATGAATTTGTTGAAAGCTTCTTCCATAGCCTGTTTTCTTTGTATTGATTTTATGGACAAAGGTAATAAAAAGGAGAAGAATATAGTATAAGTCGTTTTATAAATTGCATTATAAGAGAAATTTCCAGATCAATATATTAAAAGTGAGATTAGCTGCATTTTTACCCCTATTCTTACCCCAAAATAAAAATATATTCATTAGCATCTAAAAATAAATCACTTATAATAATCATAAGTTATTCTGGTAGAACAACCTGTAAACTTATTAAACCGCTTATTATCCTACGTGATAATAAGCGGTTTTTTTGTTCGCCAGCATGAACATAATCTAACCGGTGCAAGTCTGTAACACGCCCGATAGCGGGAAGGGTATAACCAAGAGCAAGGGTGTCCATCGTGAGTTGGAATCTGAAGGAAGCTGGCGGCAAACATCTGGTTTGACGAAAGGAAACTTGATACAAGGCTGGTGGGTATGGATGAGATTACAAAACAAATCAAATCAAAGGCTGATAGCTATACGGAAAGTAAGAGTCAGTAGATTTTTAGTGGGGATAGGCATATAGGTTTGCGATACGGAATAAGAAAAACTTCTTGTCTGCAACCCCTCTGAGGTTTGCTCTGAAGAGCTTGATTTTAGCGTTGAAAGACTCTGCCAAGGCATTGGACGAACGGTTGTTGTAGAAGTTCAGGATCTCATCATAATGCTCATAGAAGGTAGCGGCTATGACGTTAAATGAGTGAAATCCGGCTTCTTCCACTTTGTTGTACCACCGTGCCATGGACAGACGTGCGGCATCCTTGACCGTGTTTTTGGCAAAGATCATCCGCAGGGAATGGCACAATCCGTATGCCGTCTTGATGTCCGGGTATTCCTCAAACAGTATCGCGGCCCTCCGCTTCTGCTTGTCGGTCCATTTGTCGGCGGACTTGAACAGGAGGTAACGTGAGCGTATGAGCAGTTCCTTACGGGTGTCACCATTGGGAAGTCTATACGGGATATACTCCTTGCCCTTTTGTTTGGCTTCCTCCATGTCATCATTAGCCTGCTGTATGGCATCCCAACGGTGCTTGACGCGCAGCTCCTGCACGGCTTCGCAGGCCAGTTTCTGGATATGGAAGCGGTCGATGACGCGGCTTGCTTTAGGGAATGCCGTCCGGACAATCTTGCGCATGGAATCCGACAAGTCAAGCGTGACCTCCTCGACAGCATTGCGGCGCTCCTCGTCAATCCGTTGCAGGACAGCGATAACATCCTCCGCTTTTGTGCCCGCGACGACGGCCACCAAGGACTGTTCACGTGTACGGGCCTCATGGTTGGTGACGAAAGTGTACAGCTCACCGCCAGAGAGCGAGGACTCGTCGATGGCAAGCCGCGGACCGATATTTTCCGGGAACAGCAGCCACTCGTCCGCATGTTCCAATTGGTCCCACTGCCGGAATCCGCTCAGCGTTTCCTTGTATTGCTTCTCGAACGTGTGACCGTCTATGTGATAGAAATCCTCAAGCGTATGGCAGGTCACGGGGGACGTCTCCATACGTCTCTTTTAAAAAAGCCCCGAACTCCTTGGAGTAACGGGTGCCCTTGGCCACGATGTCAAGGTCTATCGGAATGCTGAAACTCTTGCCCGTACGGGTATCCGTCCAACGCCTGCGACGTATCTTCAAAATTACTTTATGGTCGCGTATCGGGAAGTCCGTCACGCTTACCGCTTCCATAAAACCTTTGGACTCAAAGTGCACATCCTTGCTTAGTTCCGGATTCATCCTCTCGTCCAGACTAATATGTATCTCCGTTGAAGTCTGGGATATCCCTACTATGGAGAAGGAATCCAATATCTGTGTAGGCAGTACTATACTGGCCAACATGTTCAAATAATCGTTTTCCATACTGCAAAGTAAAAGATTTAATCTTTAATCTGAAAAATCCCCACCGTTTTTCTACTGACCCCTAAGTAAATCAAGCAGGTATAAAATGGAAAGAGGGGGGTAAGAAAAGATAAAGCCGATAAAGATTGTCTTTATCGGCTTTTGATGTCGGGGTACCAGGATTCGAACCTGGGACCCCCTGCTCCCAAAGCAGGTGCGCTAACCGGACTGCGCTACACCCCGTTTTTCTCAAATGCGATGCAAAGGTACGACTTATTTTGGAATATCCAAATATTTATTGGAAAAACTTTCAAAAGAATTTATTTTTTTCCTCTTGTGAAACGTTTTTGTTATGTACCTTTGTGCCGATTTTAAGTAAAAGATATATTAAGTTTGTTCAACTTGAGCTTGCGAAAGTTGAATTAAATGACTAAAGATTTATCAGTATGAATTTTAAACACATTTTGCCGGCGGCTCTTGTGGCATTAGCTATGCTGACGGGGTGCGGCAATCAGAAAAAGGCGGAAACGCCTGTCGGGATTGACCTGGCAAATTTAGACACTACTGCGGTGGTGGGCGAAGACTTTTATCAGTATGCATGTGGTGGGTGGATTAAAAGTCATCCGCTTACAGCTGAATATTCCAGTTTTGGTGTATTCAATGTGTTGAACGAGAAAAACAGGGAACGTCTGAACGAATTGTTCGAGTCGTTGGCTTCCCAGCAAAACGCACCGGGCAGCGTAGCCCAGAAGATTGGCGATCTTTATACATTGGCTTTGGATAGCGCGAAATTAAATGCAGAAGGGATAGCGCCTATCCAGGAACGAATGAAGCAGATAGCCGGTATAAAAGATAAGGCAGAGATTCTTCCGTTGACGGCTGAGTTATACCGGGATGGCATCAGTTGCTATTTCTTCAGCTATGTAGGGGCGGATATCAAGAATAGCAAGATGAATCTGTTCCAGCTTTATCAGGGTGGCATCAATTTGGGTGAGAAAGAGTATTATTTGGATAATGATTCCGTAACAACGAATATCCGTGATAAATACAAACAGCATATTGTAAATGTGTTCCGATTGGCCGGATTTGATGACGCTACGGCCCGGCAGAAGATGGAGGCGGTGATGGAAATCGAGACCTCTATCGCGAAAGTTTCTTTAAGTGCGACCGAACAACGTGACCCTGCGGCCAATTATCATAAGATGACTTATGATGAATTCAAGAAAGAATTTGCAGGCCTGGATTGGGATCTTTATTTGGAAACGTTGGGTGCCAAGGGGGTAACGGAATTGAGCGTAGGGCAAATCAAGCCCATTAAGGAGGTAATTCGTCTGGTCGATACCTTGCCTTTGGAAAAGCATATTGCTTATTTGGAATGGAACTTGATTGATGCGGCTTCCAATTATCTGAGTGATGACTTCGTGGCCGAGAATTTTGATTTCTATGGCAAGACACTTTCCGGTCGTCAGGTGAACCAGCCGCGCTGGAAACGTGCCGTGGCTAATACCAACAGTATGCTGGGCGAGGCTGTAGGCCAGATGTATGTAGAGAAATACTTCCCGGCTGAGGCAAAGACCCGTATGCTGGAGTTGGTCAAAAATTTGCAGGTGGCTTTGGGTGAACGTATCCAGGCTCAGGATTGGATGAGTGATACGACCAAAGTGAAGGCGATGGACAAACTGAATGCTTTCCATGTGAAAATAGGTTATCCGGACAAATGGAAGGATTATTCATCCCTGAATATCCAGAAAGATTCTTATTGGGCCAATGTCTGCCGGGCCAACCAATGGCAGATGGCGGATATGATCGGGCGGATCGGTAAGCCGGTTGATACGGAAGAGTGGCACATGACTCCGCAAACCATCAATGCTTATTATAATCCGACAACAAACGAGATCTGTTTCCCTGCCGCAATCCTTCAATATCCGTTCTTCGACTTGAACGCGGATGATGCCTATAATTATGGTGCGATAGGGGTGGTTATCGGACATGAGATGACCCATGGATTTGATGATCAGGGACGTCAGTTTGATAAGGATGGAAATCTGACCGATTGGTGGACTGCCGGAGATGCCGAGCGTTTCAAAGAGCGTGCGCAGGTGATGGTTGATTTCTTCAATACGATTAATGTGTTGCCTGATTTGAAGGCGAATGGAGAATTGACATTGGGCGAGAACCTGGCCGACCACGGAGGCCTGATGGTTTCTTTCCAGGCTTTCCAGAATGCGACAAAAGACAAGCCGCTGGGTGTGATCGACGGGTTCACTCCGGAACAACGTTTCTTCCTTTCGTATGCCGGTGTATGGGCTGAGAATATCCGGGACGAGCAGGTGCGTGTTTATACGAAATCTGATCCTCACTCGATGGGCAAATGGCGTGTGAATGGTGCGCTTCCTCATATCCAGGCGTGGTATGATGCTTTTGGAATCACGGAAAAAGATGCCATGTATATTGCTCCGGAGAAGCGGGTAACGATTTGGTAGAAAACGGAAGCTATGTATTATTGGTTCTTATTTTGTAAGGATAAATTATTATTGGAAAGGCAAGGCGATAAATATGCCTTGCCTTTTCGGGAAGAACCTCCGGTACCGGTAGACCGGCCTTTCGAAGTGGCCTTCCAAGAAGGGGTGCCAGCCCGTGCCGCATCGGTGCCGGATGAGGTGAAGGTGGAAGATGATTTTCTTTGGGTAGGCTTGCGGGCAAGCTGGGATTATTTGCCCCGCGAATGGTATAAACGGGCTGGAAAGGCTTTTCAACTGGTGCATTGGGATCGGAATTTCCATTTTTGTCCGGCTTGTGGACGCCCGTTGGCATTCCATACGTTGATTTCCAAATATTGTGATGTATGCAAGCAGGAGTATTATCCGGTGATTCATCCGGCTATTATTGTGTTGATACGAAAAGGGGATGAGCTTTTGTTGGTACATGCCCGGAATTTTAAAGGGAGTTTTCATGGACTGGTAGCCGGCTTTCTGGAAGTAGGAGAGACTCTGGAACAATGTGTCCGAAGAGAAGTGCTGGAAGAAACGGGATTAACTATTAAAAATATAACTTACTTTGGAAGTCAGCCTTGGCCTTACCCCAGCGGATTGATGGTGGGCTTTTTTGCCGATTATGAAGGGGGGACGATTAAGCTCCAGGATGATGAATTGAGCGCAGGATCCTTCTTTTCGAAAGAGAACCTTCCCGAATTACCTCAGAAGTTGAGTATAGCTCGGCGGATGATCGACTGGTGGCTTGCCGGAGAGAAGGGCGAAAAGCCGGAATTTTAAATACGTATTTCCTATCTGTTTGAAATTATTATTAACGTATTTACTAAAAATATTTGCATAATAAGTGCAAAAACATTAAATTTGTAACGTTGATAACACTTAAAACAGATGCCTTATGGAAAATCGCTTTTTAGGATTGCTTGAAAAAAGCGTGAAGACGCATTGGAATTTGCCGGCATTCACGGACATGGGGGGAGATACTTATTCTTATAAAGAGGTAGCCCGATGGATGGAAAAGCTGCATATCCTTTTGGAAAAGGCAGGAATCCGGCCGGAAGACAAGGTCGCTCTTGTGGGAGCCAATTCCGCCCATTGGGCTATCTGCTTTTTCGGAATACTTGCCTATGGGGCGGTTGCGGTCCCGATTCTTCACGAATTTAATACAGATAATATCCATCATATTCTAAACCATGCAGAAGCCAAGGCCTTGTTTGTATCGAAATCCAGCTGGGAAAAGCTGGATGAGCAAGCGATTCCCCATATCCAATTAATAGTTTGTTTGGATGATTATTCGTTGATAAAGTCAACAAGCCGGGAGGCACGGGATGCCATAGACAATATGGATGAATTTTTTGGTCAGGCTTACCCGGATTTTACCCCCGAAGCGATACATTATTATATAGAAGACCCGGAAAAGTTGGCGGTGCTGAATTATACATCAGGTACGACCAGCTCTTCGAAAGGGGTGATGCTCCCTTATCGGAGCTTATGGAGCAATACCCAGGTAGCGGCCGATAGGCTTCCTTTTATACATGCCGGAGATAATATTGTATGCCTGTTGCCGATGGCGCACATGTATGGACTGGCTTTCGAGGTGCTCAATTCGTTTAATAAGGGATGCCATGTGCATTTTATCGTAGGAAGACCGGCTCCGCAGATTGTGGCGCATGCTTACCAGACAGTTCGTCCTCGCTTGATTCTGGCGGTTCCGCTTATTATAGAGCGCGCGGTAAAGAATTATATTTTTCCGGTGGTAGGCAAACCGTTGGTGCGTTTTTTGTTGCGGGTGCCTTATGTGAGTGCTCTTATCCGTGAGCGGATAGCAGACGGATTGAACAAGGCATTTGGCGATAATTTTGAGGAATTGGTTATTGGCGGGGCGGCTTTGAATAAAGATGTGGAACGTTTATTGCGTGCCATTCATTTTCGGTATACGGTAGGATATGGCATGACCGAGTGTGGTCCGTTGATTGCCTATGCCCAATGGGATGAGTTTAAGCCGGGATCGGTTGGGAGGATTATAGACCGTATGGAGGTGCGTATCGAATCGGATGATCCCAAGCGTAAGGTAGGCGAGATATGGGTAAGGGGAATGAATAATATGTTGGGGTATTATAAGAATCCGGAGGCTACATCAGAGGTGATGACTCCAGATGGCTGGATGCGGACGGGTGATCTGGGTACGGTTGACGCGGATGGATTCCTGTTTATCCGGGGAAGGTGCAAGACGATGATTTTAGGTCCGAATGGTCAGAATATCTATCCGGAAGAAATAGAAAATAAATTGAATAGCTTACCGCTGGTGATTGAGTCGCTTGTTGTGTCGGATGGCAAGAAGTTGACGGCTCTTATCTATCCGGATTGGAAACAGATAGATTCGTTGGGCATGACCTCTCACGATGTAGAGCGTGAGATGGAGCAATATGTCAAGCAGGTGAATCGCTGTGTTCCACGGTATTGCAAGATTTCCAGATTTGAGGTGCGTAAGAATGATTTCGCAAAGACCCCTAAGAAGAGTATTAAGCGTTATTTGTACCAGAAGCCTTTAAGCTGAATGCGGATTTTTGCTTGTATCCTTTCTGTCCGAGCCTGCCTTTTTAAGGAATCTGCCTAATTTTTGGATATATATTCGTGCGTTATCGGATTATTGGTTACCTTTGTAAAAACTTAAATTATATAACATGAAACGAAATGTATTAATTTGTGCCTTGGCTTTGCTGGGAAGTGGTGCTTTTGCCCAACAAAGCGAGTGGCAAGATCCTAATGTGAATGCAATTAACCGAGCTCCGATGCACACGGATTATTTTGCGTTCGAATCTGAAAAAGCAGCGTTGGAGGGATGCCGGTTAGCTTCCGATAAATATATGACGCTGAATGGAACATGGAAATTCAATTGGGTGGAGAATGCTGACCAACGCCCGACTGATTATTACAAGACAGACTTCAACGATAAAGGTTGGGACGATATACAGGTGCCTGGCGTTTGGGAGTTGAACGGCTATGGTGACCCGATTTATGTGAACGTAGGCTATGCTTGGCGAAGCCAGTATAAGAACAATCCTCCTTATGTACCGGTGGTCAATAATCATGTAGGAACTTATCGGAAAGAAATCGAGCTTCCATCGGATTGGAAGGGAAAGCAGATCATGGCGCATTTTGGTTCGGTAACTTCCAATATGTATCTGTATGTGAACGGTAAGTTCGTGGGATATAGTGAAGATAGCAAACTGGAGGCGGAGTTTGATTTGACCAAGTATTTGAAGCCGGGAAAGAACCTGATTGCGTTCCAGGTGTTCCGCTGGTGTGACGGAACCTATTTGGAAGATCAGGATTTCTACCGTTATTCGGGTGTGGGGCGTGATTGTTATTTGTATGCCCGTGAGAATACGCACATTCAGGATATACGCATTACTCCGGATCTGGATGCGCAGTACCAGAATGGTTCTCTGCAAATAGACCTTCAGATAAAAGGAAAGGCTGTAGTTGATTTGAAGTTGCTGGATAAGTCCGGAAAGGAAATCGCCTCTTCGCAGGTGAACGGTTCCGGGGCGCAATCGGTAAATATGCAGGTCAGCAATCCGTTGAAGTGGACGGCCGAGACACCGAATCTCTATACGCTGGTGGCTAATCTGCAACAAAATGGAAAGGTATCTGAATCGATTGTCCAGAAAGTGGGTTTCCGTAAGATTGAGATGAAAAATTCGCAGATTTGGGTGAATGGTCAGCCTGTTTTGTTTAAAGGAGCGAACCGCCACGAGATGGATCCGGATGACGGATATTATATATCCAAAGAACGGATGATTCAGGATATCAAGCGTATGAAAGAATTGAACATCAATGCGGTTCGTACGTGCCACTATCCGGATAATAGTCTATGGTATGACTTGTGTGACGAGTATGGCTTGTATGTAGTGGCTGAAGCAAATATCGAATCGCATGGTATGGGTTATGGAGATGAGACTTTGGCAAAGAATCCGCTTTATGCTAAGGCGCATTTGGAACGTAATCAGCGTAATGTGCAACGCGGTTATAACCATCCTTCCATCATATTTTGGTCGTTGGGTAATGAGGCTGGATTCGGCCCGAACTTCGAGGCTTGTTATAAATGGATTAAGGCAGAAGATAAGAATCGCCCAGTCCAATATGAACAGGCCGGAACGAATGACTATACAGACGTGTTCTGTCCGATGTATTACGACTATAAATCATGCGAAGAATATGCGAAAGGAGATATAGATAAACCTTT
>DWYO01000201.1 GCA_019118725.1 Candidatus Parabacteroides intestinavium
TTTAGAGCCGATTCTTGCAGAAGTCGCTCTATTGTTAAATGCATACGGTATCTCCAATAATGACGTGGATTGGCAGGGATATTTATGCGTTCTGCCTCAATATCCGGATAGCGGATTGCATCATTAATGGAAAGCCAGTCTTGCAACGAGAGGATGCAAAGCATGGAATTACCCAATAGGTGATTTAATACGATCGTGTCACAAATCGCACCGGAAGCCTCTTTCGGACAATCTCCCCATCCATGAAGTACATTGTAGAAATAGTTGCATGTCTGGTTGTAATCTTCTTTCCACCATCCTCGGAGCGTAGACATATCGTGAGTTGAAATAGTACACACGGAGCGATAGGGGAAGTGTATCGGGTTTCCGAATGTCTCTGCTGGATTCTTCGGCATACGTTGAATCTCTAAGCTGAGAATGCGAAGCTTGTCCATGACACCTTTTACACAATTAGGTATCATGCCCAAATCTTCTCCGCAAACCAACATACGTGTAGCATCAATTAATTCAGGCAATTTCTTTAGAGCCTCTTGTGCCCAAAAGCTATCGTGGCGCTCATAGAAATAATGATTATATAACCGGTTAAAGGCTGCTTTTTCTTCATGACTTAATGCTTCATATACCGGAGCGTTTTGTACACCGATACGTGGATGATAGCGGTTTGGAAGAGTACGGTCGGGTACAAACAATACGTTGTTGACCAATTGGAATAATCCCTCTTTTAATTTCTCGCTTTGATTGTCCGGATGCCGGTTAAAATAGGCCTCTATTTTGCGCTGGGTATCGTATTCAGGCAATAATCTATATTCCTGCTCTGTAATTTGAGCCAAGAAGCGTTCTTGTACCTCTTTTGCCAAATCCCCGAAGATTTGTTGTACGATAGCTTGGGTTATATAGGGCTTTGTAAACTGGCGCTGACGGAACGTCAAACCATAACTTTCGATTTCTTCCGGACTCATGGGTAAGGCCGGAACGAATTGACCGAGTAATCCTTCGACCGAATCTACGGGTATTTCCCAAATCCGGAAGAAGCCTAAGATATGATCAATCCGGTAAGCATCAAAATATTCCGCCATTTTCACGAAACGACGTTTCCACCATTTGAAACCATCTTTAGCCATGACTTCCCAATTGTAAGTCGGGAATCCCCAATTCTGACCTTTTTCAGAGAATGGATCGGGTGGGGCCCCGGCTTGTCCATTGAGATTGAAATAATAGGGTTCAGTCCATGCCTCTACACTATTCGGACTGATACCTATAGGAATATCCCCTTTCAGGATAATATTTTTGCTACGGGCATATCGGCTGGCATCGATTAATTGAGTATGTAAAATGAATTGGAGATAATAATAAAAGTCCGCTTCTTTTTTACAAGCATTGTCTGATGCGTATAGATGCTCTATATCGTCTGATTGGTATGTGGAATGTTCCGGCCATCGCATGAATTGAGGAGTTCCATACAAATCCCTCAAATAACAAAATACACCATAGGGCTGGAGCCATTCTCTATTCGTTTGGTAAAAATGGATATATTCGGCGCTATGCAATACCTTATCGCCCTCTTGTTCAAACAAGGCGTGAAGATATCCGAGCTTCAACTGATTTACCGCCTCATAATCTATTTGAGGCAAAGCATTTAGCTGGATTCGTTTTTCCTCATATTCGGTTTTCAGCTTTTCATCTTTGAGTACTTCTAAGGAGCTAAGATCAATGTACATCGGATGAAACGCATAGATGGAAATGCTATTATAAGGATAAGAGTCGGTCCAAGAATGGGTGATGGTCGTATCGTTGATAGGGAGGATCTGCACAGCTTTCATACCGGTCATAGCCGCCCAGTCAATAAATTTCTTCAAATCTCCGAAATCTCCTACCCCATAACTGGATTCCGAGCGCAAAGAGAATACAGGGATAGCTACACCAGCGGCTTTCCATACCGGTAGGTTGAAATAAACTTCATCATCTGATAAGACCAGTAATTCGCCACTCTTGAGAGGCAAAGAGGTAATGCAACGGTTATTCCCTATAATCCATTCACCTTCTTTATTATTTTCCGGGTCCCAAGCCAAGAATTTATATTCAAACGGATAGGAAATATCTTGGGCATTCAGGAGAATACACCATTCATTGGTCCCACAAGGTTGCATGAGCCTGGGCTTTGTCATATCCCAATTGCCCAAACATTCCTGATTTCCGCTTATGGCCAAAACCCATGCTTTGGAACGTATCCGCGGGCAACGTACTTTCAAGAGCAAAGAGCGATCATGATTCGTCTCCGTTCCGGTCGGATAGGGTTTATCTTCAGAGCCGGAGAAGGCAGAACTATAAAAATAGGCATCTTCCGGCCGGTTGCGCCAAGCATCGTTCATAATGAGATGAGTGTAGGCAAGATTAGCGGCAAGTTTCCGTTTGACCCCGTCCCACTCTTTCCGGATACAGACATTGTTCCGGTATAAAGCATAGCGATAGACAATCTCGGAGGCGATGTGCAACGGATCTATATCTATACTTCCGCGCCACATCACTCCGTCATGGGTCTGCAAGACGAAAGTTTGTCCGTCGGCAAAGAGAACACGAACCTCTTCCCCCCATTGTGTCCGGTATTCGATCTGAAAAGAAATCTTCATGTTATCTAATCAACAATTAAGAATTAATAATTAAAAACTGGCAATTAGCCATAGCCAAATTCTTCATTCTTGTCTCTTTATTTGCTTTTGATAAAACGCACACATACGGCTCCGATCAATAGGAATATTCCGGCAAGTACCAGCATATTGATTTCGGGTGGGAGCATACCTTCGCGGGTCTGGCACCGGAGTAATGTTCCTCCTATAGAGGCCGCCATGATTTGCGGTATGCAGATGGTCCCATTAAACAATCCCAAATAGATTCCCATGTGACCTCCCGTCAGGGCATTGGTCAATAAGGTAAAGGGCAATGCGAGCATAGCCGCCCATGCACATCCTATCAATAGGAAAGAGATAAACAATAAATATTTGTCATGAATGAAAAATGTCGAGATAAATCCGATCCCTCCGATCAAAAGACTGATAGCATAAGCCATTTTCAATTTCTTGAACAGAGGAATGACTACGGCCCAGGTAACCGACCCTATGGCTTGGATAGCAAATAGAATCCCCACCCAATCCGCGGCATTCTGGTATTCTACGGATTGCGTGTCGAGCACTAAAGCCGTTACTCCATGAACCGTTTTTTCGATAGTGGGAGCATCAAAAGCCTGAGAGGCTATCGCCCCACTTGTATAGGTCCACATATACATAAAAGCCGACCAGCAAAATAACTGGACCAATCCAACCGTCCAAAACACCGATGGGGCCTTCTTCAGCAATTGGAATACATTTACTTTCTCTTGTTTCGTTTCATTTATTCCATGATATTCGGCATATTCCTTGGGAGGATACTCTTTTACCGTAAATACGGTATAAAATACGCATAAGACCAAAATTAGCGCACCGATATAGAAAGAGTAGATCACCGAATCCGGTACTACCCCTTTCGGAGCGATATTGCTGATTCCTATCCAGGCGAAGATAAAAGGAAACAGATATCCCACCAGACTCCCGGCATTGCACAGGAAACTTTGGATGGAATAGGCCAAGCCTTTTTGTTTTTCGTTGACCATATCGCCCACCATCATCTTAAAGGGTTGCATGGCTATATTGATAGAAGTGTCGAGAAGCATCAGGACGAATAGACCGAAAATCATGGCTTGTGATACGGTCATTCCGAAACTTCCCGCGTTTGGGAGCAGGCACATGACAATCAGAGCTAATGTCGCACCGAGAAACAGGTAAGGTATACGTCTTCCGAACCGTGTCCAGGTCTTATCACTGGCCGCCCCGATGATAGGCTGGATAATAATACCCGCCAGAGGAGGAAGAATCCAGAAGTAACTTAATTCGTGCGGATCTGCTCCGAGGGTGGAGAAAATCCGGCTTATATTCGCGCTTTGTAAGGCATAGGCTATCTGGACTCCAAAGAATCCGAAGCTGATGTTCCATAACTTTCCGAAGCTATGATCCGGTATTGTTTTCATTATATATTATTTAAGTCTGAATTAATTAGCAATAAGTATTAAAGCGGATTGAGGGGCTATTTTGACCTCTCCTCCGGTGCATGTTCCCAATCCCTTCCGGTCAGCTTGTCCATTTGAAACAACTTGGGTGTAATTCTCTTCGGGAATGCGGATAGATTTTTCTTCCCGATTGCTATTGAGGATAACCACAATACGCCGGGCGGGGTCAATCCCCTTCAAATCTTTCAATTGGAATGCCACGAGATTTTCCTGAACCGGGAAGAACTCCAGGTGCTTTCTGACCTTGTCCGCGCTTCCCAGATAGAAGGCCGGGTGTGCCCGGCGGATGGCGATCAGTTCTTTATAATAGGTGAAAAGGTCGGCATACCGGCTTTTATTTTCCCAATTGATAGCATTGATGTTATCCGGGCTGTTATAGCTATTCCCTACCCCCTGTTTGGTGCGGAACAATTCTTCCCCGCAAAAGATGAAAGGTATGCCTTGCGAGGTGAGTACGGCCGTTTGGGCCAGCTTATCCAACCGGAGAAGCTCTTCTTCGGAGGTACCTTTAGGGCTTGTGTTTACTAACCGGTCCCGTAGGCAATGGTCATCATGGCAACTCACATAACTGATGTGTTGTGTGGGCTCGGCCGCCCAGAAATCGCGTGATTTCACCTGCTTATGAAGCACGCCACCCGCGATTCCGAACTTAATCTCCTCTTCGTGCCCTCCTTCTCCTATCAGGAACGCTCCTTGTGTGTGGTTGGAGAACGGACCGCGCAGGGCATCCCGCATATTATCGCTAAAGGCCGCTATGCCCGGCATCCGGTAGGTATATTTCTTATAAGCCAATTTATATTCATCATGCCCTAATGTACCTACCGCCCATCCCTCGCCATACGTGATGATGGAAGGATCAATCCGGTTCAAGGCTTCACGGATCTTATTCATGGTTTCGATATCATGAATAGCCATCAGGTCAAAACGGAATCCGTCTATATGGTATTCGTTTGCCCAATAACATACCGATTCTATCATGAACTTGCGCATCATCGCGTGGTTGCTGGCCGTTTCGTTCCCGCATGCAGAACCATTATAGAGTGTGCCGTCCGGCTTCATCCGGAAGAAATAGTCCGGAACGGTACATTCGAACGGACTATCGGAGGCACTGAATACATGATTATACACCACATCCAGCACCACACGTATGCCGGCACGATGCAAGGCCATGACCATTTCCTTAAATTCGCGGATGCGTGTATATGGATTGGCGGGGTCGGTAGAGTAGGAACCCTCCGGGACATTATAATTCTTCGGGTCATACCCCCAGTTGTATTTATTATCGTTCAGTTTTGTTTCATCAATCGAGGCAAAATCGAACGAGGGGAGCAGATGCACATGCGTAATGCCCAGCTCTTTCAGGTGGTCTATACCTGTTGATTTGCCATCTATCGTGAGCCGCCCTTCTTCGGTCAGCGCCACGAATTTCCCTTTTTGCTCGATACCGGACGAAGGATGAATCGAGAAATCCCGATGGTGCATCTCATAAAGCACGATGTCCGCCGGATTGCGCATGGCCGGACGCCGGTCGTTCTCCCATCCCTCTGGGTTGGTCTCGCGCATATCGATGATAGCCCCCTTATCTCCATTGATTCCTGCGGCTCGGGCAAACGGGCCAGGTGTTTCTTTGAGCCAAATCCCCCGATGATTCACCCGGAAGGTATAGAACATATTCTTATAATCTCCGGCAAGGAAAGTGCTCCACAGACCATTCAAGTCCGGAGTCATGGGGATGACCTGTTCGGGCTCTGTGTCTTGAGCGTCATCATAAATACGGACTTCCACCTTATCGGCCGAGGGGGCCCATAGCGTAAATCGGATAGCAGTAGGCGAATACATCATTTCGCAGATAGGGTCATTAGGAATTGCATAATCCGGTACCGATACGACCTGTATCTGATTTGCTTCGACTTGGGCCAAAGCAATACCCGGCATACATAGTCCCAAATAAATAAGAGGCGTCAACTTATTCGTGTTCATGT
>DWYO01000202.1 GCA_019118725.1 Candidatus Parabacteroides intestinavium
TCCTGCCTTTTTCTCTGATTTTCTCAGGAAAGAAAATCCTACAGTGTGGGATGATGCAAGTCCTGTCCGAGCTCGGCTTAGGGGGTATATCTTGGATAATGAACAGAAAGGTTGTTGTGCTTATACGGGAATCAGAATAACGAAAGACGAAAATTGTCATATTGATCATTTCCATACTCGTAATCTGTTTCCTGAAAAGACTTTTGATTATAATAACATGCTTGTCGCTTGTAATTCGGAGAATTATGGAGCCAAATACAAAGACAAGCAAATTAAGAATAAAGCAGATTATGATGTCCTTATTAATCCGGTAGTCGATGATCCTTCCGACTATATGGAGTATACTTTTACCGGAGAGATGGAGGCAATTAACCAAAACCAGAAAGGTATTCAAACAATCAATTATTTTAATTTGAATGAACTGCGATTGGTGGACCGCCGGAAAGGCGCTATCCTTAGTTTGTTGAATATGCAAGATGTTTTGAATGAAGACGAAATCGTAGAGGCTATCGGGGAGTTTGAACCTATGATACGGCAATTATATAGACAGGGTTGAAACACCCCCCTCTCTCTTTACATTCTTCTCCATATCCTCCTTTTCAGGTAGAAGACATCATATATTTCTTTTCTTGATTTTATTAATAACTCTATAATAATTAAATTCTTATGAAGCAGAAAATGTTTTTGGCTGCCCTGTTGTTATGGGCGGCAAGTTCGGTTTGTGCTCAGACCGAATCGAGATCGACAGAAGAGCGGACAGACACGGATGTGCGTAATAATTGGTTTGTGAGCGTAGCTGCCGGTCCGCAGGTTTTATTCAGTGACCACGACAAGCAGTTGGACTTTGGTGACCGTATTTCTCCGGCATTGGATATCGCTGTGGGAAAATGGTTCAAGCCGTGGGTCGGTATGCGTCTGATGTATAGTGGCGTAAATGTAAAAGGAGCAACCCGTTGGGGGCTGTCTCACTCTACCGGTGAGGAAGTTCCGGGATGGGGAACAGGCCTCTATAAGCAGAAATTCAACATGTACCACTTGCATGTGGATGCGTTGTTTGACCTGACGAATGTATTTTGGGAGTACAATCCGGAACGCTTTTACAACTGTATTGTGTATGGTGGTATCGGATTGGCAGGGACGGGCGAAGAACCTACCTCGACGAACTTTGCCGGTGATTTTGGAGTCTTGAACACGTTTCGTCTGAATCAGAATTGGGGATTGAACCTTGACCTGCGTGGTACGCTGGTAGGCGACAGCTTCGACGGTGAAGAGGGCGGCCGTGCAGAAGGAATCTTGGGATTGACAGTGGGCGTAACCTATACGTTTGATTAATGGATAATGGACAATTAACAATTGATAATTCAGACTATTGCATTGTGTGGCCTGATAATCAATTGTCCATTGTCCGTTTAATTTTTTTCTCTATGTCCGGCTATACTTCATTTGATTTGCGGAAATATGCGGAGACGATTCAGACTTTACCTTTGAAAGGGCTGTCTGTTTCCGGATTGGAATCCTTGTCGCGTGCGAATTTGGCTATTTATCACATGTTGATAAGCGATTCGTTGGATGACATTTATGGAAACCGGAAAAAGTATCTTGCCCGCATAAAAAAGATGTATGCTCTTTGCCGCAGCCTTTATGTACGGCAAGATTTCATCACCTCGTGTCGGATGGTGAACCTGATGCAGAGTTTAGCATCGGTTCCGGGGCTGATAACTTCCCGGTGGCAAGATGAATGCTACAACCTTGTCTGGCGATTTGTGGAGGAGAGAAAATGTGTCCGGGAAGAATGGAACATACCGGAATGGCTGTGGTGTGTAGCTTGTTCCTACTATCCCTTGTCGGACGAAGAATCACAAGAGGAAAGCTTCTGCCGTTTCCGGGAACAGCTGGAGAAATGGGTGGCTGAATTGGGTCGCGATGGACAATGGACAGGACTTTCTGTCTTTAACGGTTTGCAACGCATTCAGGTATTGAACGGGAATTCCTATATGTTCTTGGACAATAGCTTTGATGATGCCCTCCGCTCGGCTTACCGCTATTACCGGAATCAAGTGAAATTTGAGAAGACGACAGACATCGGTAGTCTCCGGTTGATGGGGATGCTTTATGAACAGGCCTTTAATTATAAGGTCTATCAGATAGACCGGGAGTCCATGCGTTTGGCCATAGACGCTTTGGAGGCCAGTTTGCCTTTATTGCCGGAAAAAAGTGATGTATGGCTGTTTACTCTCTCTTATCTGGTGTCGGCCGAATGCCTGAACATCATGAACAGGTACAATTAAGGATGAATCCGGAGAAAATCATCTTGCCCAACAATCTTTTTTTTGAAGATGTAACCCGTCTTTTAGTTTCCGGGGAAAAAGTAACTATACCTGTGAAAGGCAACAGCATGGAGCCCTTTCTTGTAGGAGGACGCGACCAGGTCGTGCTGCAAAAAAGCTCTCTTTTAAAGGTTGGAGATATTGTATTGGTCTGTTTACCTGAAAAAGGGTATGTGTTACACCGGATTTATCGCCTGTCTGCCGGAATGGTCATCTTAATGGGCGATGGGAACCTGTGCGCGACAGAATGTTGCCGACCGAAGGATATACAGGGCAAAGTAATACAGATTATCCGTAACGGGAGAGTTGTGGATTGCCAGACCGTAAGTGAACGATGGCGGGTGAGATTATGGCAGTGGTTATTACCTTGGAGAAGAATTATTTTAGGAATATATAAGCGATATGCGAATAAAGGAATGTATTAGGAGGTTGTGGAGAACCTCCCGGAAAGTCCGTGCGCCAATCTTGGGAAGCGGACTGATAGGAATCGGGCATGTAGGTGTTTCTTTGTTTTTCATCTATGTTTGTAAACATCTGATCGATATTGTAACCGGGCACTCGGAAGATGTGCTGGCGGTTTATATCGGTTGGATGTTTTTTTGTGTCATTTTACAGCTGTCGTTCTCTGTACTACGCAGCCGGTTAAGCAGTCGTACGGAAATTCGTTTACGAAATGAATTGCAAGAACGATTATTCACTCATTTATTAGGAATACGTTGGGACGGACGCGACAGATTCCATACCGGAGATGTGCTCAACCGTTTGGAGGGAGATGTATCGACCGTAACCGATGCCTTATGCCGGACGGTTCCGGCGGTAGCCGTTACCAGTGTGCAACTAATCGGTGCGCTGTTTGTTTTGGCTGATTTAGATGTCCGATTAGCGGGAACGTTACTCTGCATCATGCCGGTGGCGCTTCTGTTCAGCAAAAGCTATATCAGGAAAATGCGTAAGCTGTCCCGAGAGATACGGACAACAGATAGCCGAGAGCAAAGCCATTTGCAAGAACACTTGCAACACCATATCTTGATCCGTACATTGGAATATACAGTTCAAGCCGTAAAAGGATTGGGAATATTGCAGGATACATTGCGGCAGCAGATCAACTATCGTATAGATTTTTCGCTTTTTTCCCGGTCGATGGTGCAATTGGGATTTGCCGCAGGATATGCCGTCGCGTTTCTGTGGGGAATTTTCGGATTACGTGACGGGACGGTAACGTTTGGTATGATGACCGCTTTCCTGCAATTGGTGGCACAGATACAGCGTCCGATGGTAGACTTGAGCCGTCAGATACCCTCTTTTATCCGGGTGTTCACTTCTACGGAACGTTTGGCGGAATTGGCTGATTTGCCATTGGAAGAATATGGCGAGGCTGTTCACCTGAACGGGAACTTGGGTGTCTGTTTCGAAAAGGTAAGTTTTCACTATCCGGAAAGCAAACATCGCATATTGGAAGATTTTACCCATGATTTTAAGCCCGGCAGTTTGACCGCGATAATTGGTAAGACCGGATCGGGGAAAAGCACTCTTTTGCGTCTGATCTTAGCTTTGGTTATGCCGGATAACGGAAGAATCTCTCTTTATAATATAGAGGAAAAGATAGCCGTTTCTCCGCTTACACGCTGTAACCTTTCCTACGTTCCGCAAGGGAATACATTAGTCAGCGGGACCATCCGAGATAACCTACGGATGGGAAAAACGGATGCCACAGAGGAAGAGATGCGGACAGCTCTTTATGCGGCTGTGGCCGAGTTTGTCTATGCCTTGCCGGATGGACTGGATACTCATTGCGGTGAACAGGGGGCAGGTATCAGTGAAGGACAGGCACAACGCATCGCTGTTGCGCGCGGTTTGCTCCGTCCGGGAAATATTTTGTTGTTAGACGAACCCAGTTCATCCTTAGATAGCGAAACGGAAAAAAAGCTGCTGGAACGATTGAGCCGGCAACTTCAAGGCAAAACACTTATTTTAATTACGCATCGGGAAGCCATCGCACAACTCTGCACGGAAGTCCTGCGGATGGATTAACCCCAAAGTCTAATGACTGATTTGGGTTAAAAAAGCCTGATGAGTATTGATAATAAAGAGGGGCAAGCTGACTGGTTTCATTTGAAGCCATGTCAACTTGCCCCTTTGTTATTGGGCTGACTTTATTATCGGAACACCTTTCCTTTGTTCCTTTGTCAACAAACTTTCTTGTTTACCAATTACAAGCCCTGTCCGTGACAGTTCTTGTATTTCTTTCCGCTTCCGCAAGGGCAAGGATCATTGCGGCCTACACGTTTTTCGGCACGGACCGGTTCTTGTGGAGCTGATTTTTCATTATCCAATCCCGGTTTTTCAGTCCGGTATTTACTCATATCCTCATGTTCCTCTTCTTGCGCCCGTTCGATTTGGATACGCTGCTGGCGAGCTTCCGCTGCAGCTTGGATAGCAGCAGTCTGCTGTGCTACGGCGCGGGCTTGCATAGCAGCACGCCGAGCTTCAATTTGCTTGCGTTCTTCCTCTGAAACTTCGCGAACCGGAATCTGACCGCGCATCAATATAGCTACAGTCTTGCGGTTCATAGTATCGACCATATCCTTAAAGAGGTTGTATGATTCCAGCTTATAAATCAATAACGGATCTTTATGTTCGTAACTTGCATTCTGCACGGAATGACGGAGCTCGTCCATTTCACGCAAGTGCTCTTTCCAAGCGTCATCAATTGTATGCAGGACAACTGACTTCTGGAATGCTTTTACGATAGCCTTGCTTTCTGTTTCATAAGCCTCTTTCAAGTTGCAGGAGACATTATACATACGTTTGCCGTCAGTGATTGGAATCATGATGTTTTCATACATTGCACCTTGATTTTCGAACACTTGCTTGATAACCGGCTGAGCCACTTGTGCCATACGTTCCATACGCTGTTTGTAGGCCGCTAAAGCAGCGTTGAATAGTGCATCGCCTAACTTGTCGGCTTTCATGCTCTTGAAATCCTCTTCGCTCATTGGAGCCTCCATGGCGAATGTTTTGTACAATTCCATCTTTACTCCTTCGTAGTCCATGCTGTCTGCATATTGTTCGCCGATCGCGATTGCTGTATCATAGATCGTGTTCAATACATCCAGACCGATACGTTCTCCCATCAAAGCATGGCGGCGACGTGTATAAACCACATTACGTTGCGAGTTCATTACGTCGTCGTATTCCAGCAAACGCTTACGGATACCGAAGTTGTTTTCTTCGACCTTCTTTTGTGCACGCTCAACAGACTTGCTCAGCATGGAGTGTTCCAGAACTTCGCCTTCTTTGAAGCCTAATTTGTCCATAAGGTTTGCTATCTTTTCGGAAGCGAACAGACGCATCAAATCATCTTCCAGCGAAACGAAGAACACTGATGAACCCGGGTCTCCCTGACGACCGGCACGACCACGCAACTGACGGTCTACACGACGGCTTTCATGGCGTTCCGTACCGATGATCGCCAAACCGCCTGCGGCTCTTACTTCCGGAGAAAGCTTGATATCCGTACCACGACCGGCCATGTTGGTAGCGATGGTCACAGTACTTGACTGACCTGCCAACGCAACGATTTCGGCTTCCTTCTGGTGTAACTTCGCGTTCAATACATTATGTTTGATTTTGCGAAGAGTCAGCATTCGGCTTAACAATTCCGAGATTTCGACAGATGTTGTACCGACCAGTACCGGACGGCCAGCTTCAGTCAGCTTCACGATCTCTTCGATAACCGCATTGTATTTTTCGCGTTTCGTCTTATAGATCCGGTCGTTCATGTCGATACGGGCAATCGGACGGTTAGTCGGAATGACAACCACATCCAATTTGTAGATGTCCCAGAACTCTCCAGCCTCTGTTTCTGCCGTACCCGTCATACCTGATAACTTATGGTACATACGGAAGTAGTTCTGCAAAGTGATGGTAGCGAATGTCTGTGTTGCAGCTTCTACCTTGACACGTTCTTTGGCTTCGATAGCCTGATGCAGACCATCCGAGTAACGGCGACCGTCCATGATACGGCCTGTCTGTTCATCAACAATCATTACCTTATTGTCCATAACTACATATTCATCGTCTTTTTCAAATAAGGTATATGCTTTCAACAGCTGATTGATTGTATGAACGCGTTCGCTCTTGATAGAATAGTTTGTCAGTAATTCATCTTTCTTCGCCTGTTTCTCTTCATCCGTACCCTCCATGTGGTCCAACTGAGAAAGCTCGGTGGCGATATCCGGAAGGATGAAGAATTGCGGGTCTTCCACGTTACGGCTTAACAGATCGATGCCCTTGTCTGTCAGTTCAACGCTGTTGTTCTTTTCGTCAATGACTAAGAATAATTCATCAGTAGCTTCGTGCATGTGGCGCATATTCTCCGACATAAAATATTCTTCTGTCTTCAGCATTTGAGCCTTCACGCCCGGTTCGCTCAAGTATTTGATCAGCGCTTTACTTTTTGGAAGTCCTTTATAAGCACGGTATAGCTGAATGGTTCCCTCTTCTACCACTTTCGGGTCATCGCTTGCCATCTTTTTCTTCGCTTCAATCAGCAACTTCTGGCAGAGATCTTTCTGTGCGTTATAGACCACCTCTACATTCGGACGGAATGCCTCGAACAATTGTTCTTCCCCGCGGGGAACCGGACCTGAGATGATCAACGGTGTACGGGCGTCATCAATCAATACGGAGTCGACCTCATCGACAATGGCATAGTTATGTTGACGTTGAACCAAATCTTTCGGGCTTGTTGCCATATTGTCACGCAGGTAGTCGAAGCCAAACTCGTTGTTTGTACCGAACGTGATATCTGCATTGTAAGCCCTCCGGCGGCCTTCTGAGTTCGGCTGGTGCTTGTCGATACAATCTACTGATAAACCATGGAACATATATAAAGGCCCCATCCATTCCGAGTCACGTTTTGACAAATAGTCGTTGACGGTTACGACATGTACACCGTTACGGGTCAAAGCGTTCAGGAATACCGGCAGGGTTGCAACCAAGGTCTTACCTTCACCGGTTGCCATTTCAGCTATTTTCCCTTTATGCAAGACAACGCCACCGAACAGCTGTACATCATAATGTACCATGTTCCAAGTAATCTCGCTACCTCCGGCCATCCAATGGTTGGCGTAAATGGCTTTATCACCTTCGATACGTACAAAATCGAAGCGTGTTGCCAAGTCACGGTCGAAATCATTGGCTGTTACGACAACCTCTGTGTTTTCAGCAAAGCGGCGGGCTGTATCTTTCATGATGGCAAATACCTCCGGAAGCACCTCTTCGAGGACTACTTCCATCTTGTCGGTGATTTGCTTTTCAATCTTGTCTACCTCAGTCCAGATAGCTTCACGTTCTTCCAGCTCTTTGTTGTCGATGCCTGAACGCAATTCGTTTACTTTTGCGCGTTCATCGGCTACATAGTCTTGGATGCGTTGTTTAATTTCATCTACTTTAGCACGCAGTTCATCGTTGCTCAGTTCTTTGATTGACGGATAAACGGCTTTTATTTTTTCTACATACGGAGTGATTTCCTTTAGGTCGCGTTGCGACTTGTTACCGAATAGCTTCGTCAAAAAATCATTAAATCCCATACTTTTTTATTGAATTGGCAATTGTCAATTAATAAAATGACGATTGGATAGTTACTATTTAATTTATTATACAATTTATTGGATAAAACATAAATTTACTTGGATGAATTTACCATTTGCCCATTGCCAAACGTTAATTCTTGAAGCGGTAAACTTTGAGAAGCATTCGGTGGTCTGATTCTCAGGATATGCGTGATGGTCGGAGCTACCTCAGTCGCTTTTACCTCCCGATAGATTCGTTCCGGCTTGATGCCACTACCCAAGAAGATCAATGGCGTAATGACCGCGTTATTTCGTATTAATTTAACTTTTTCTTTAGGATTGTCATTGTTTATTTTCCAGCCGGGTTGCAGTTCGATGATTAAATCACCGCGTCCCAGATGGTGAGTCCCTTCCCGGAACTTGGCCGTACCTTCATTCCAATCGCCAAATACCAGACTATGGTCTGTCGTTACGTGCTGGACTCCGCTGAATTCCTTCAAAAAGGCAGCCGATTTGTTTTGAATCTCAGCCAGATCCAATTTTGCGTCCTCGATAGCTTTACGGTTCAGGTATATTTGGTTGTCATAAAACCCTTTCACCCAACTGGTCTGCTGCCCATAAAGAGCCATCAGATACATATTCAATAAAGCCACGCAACGTTTTGGATGAAATTCGCCACCGGCAATATAGGAATCCAATTCTTGTGTATATTCTTCTTCGCTCTTGTAATATCCGGATCCGGTAAATACCACTAACGTTTTCGACAAGCCAACTTTTTTGTCGATGGCATCCAAGAGCTGTTCGATGTCTTTATCTAATTGATAATAGGTATCCTGTATCTCGTATGAATATTCCTTATTCATATTTCCCCGGTAATTGCCTGCGTAATAGGTTACCGACAATAAGTCCGGACAGGTTCGCGTACCGAAACCTCCGTATTCCAGAAATTGTAACGCCAATCGGTTTACTTCTTTATTGACAAAAGGCGTAGTCTTTAGTTTCGGATAGCAATTCAGTTCTTTTTCATGGAATGTATATTTAAAAGGTATTTCATCCAGAACATACGGGAAAGCGTTTAGCTGGCTGGTCGAAAGGGAAGGGGTCCAGACCATTTTACTTAAGCGGGCAGACAATGATTCAACACCGCTATTGTACCGGTCTACATACCAAGGCACACCCTTATAGTAGGTTGTTGTCGCCCATTTTCCATTATTGTCGTCAATCCAGAAAACACCGTTGGCAGCATGACCGCCTGATAGGATGGCAGCTTCCGGATTAGGGGCAATGGCATAGACATCACTTCTGCCTTTAGATGCGATTTTCAATTCATCTCCGATTGTAGAGCTGAACAGGGCTTTGGGGGAATAGTTATCTCGCGTGTAATTCCCTAAATAAGCCGGGTCATATAAGATTGAAAACTCCCGTTCTTTTTCGAAATCGTATTTATAGTTGGATGAAATGCCGTTGAAGCAGGGATTGGAACCGGTAAACAGTGTGGCAAATGCGCTAGCCTCATCTATGTTTGAAAATTCGAAGTGGATATTGGAATAAACCTTACCTTCGTTCAGCAGGCGCTTGAATCCGCGTTCACCAAAGGTGTTGTAAAAATACTCAATGTAATCTCCGCGTAATTGGTCTACAGTAATGCAAACTACCAATTTGGGAACCTGTTGTTGGGCTTCCAAATTGGTAACTGCCAAAATAGCAATTAATGAAGATAATATTTTGCGTACTTTCT
>DWYO01000203.1 GCA_019118725.1 Candidatus Parabacteroides intestinavium
GAAAAAAGCGGATACCAACAGCTTATATCAAGTATCGTGCTTTAGATTTATTATAAAAACAGGAACCTTGTCTTCGCAGAATCGGATACAGTAAAGAAAATAGACAAGGCACGCGAAATCATGAAGACCCACATAGATAATCCGATACCGATCAAGACTATCGCCAAACAACTACACGTCAGTTACTCTTGGTTCCGCAGTACTTTCAAAACCTATACAGGAGCTTCTCCTGCACAATATCAGATGAACTTACGCTACCTTCGCGCCAAGGAGCTTCTCACCTCAACCAACATGAGCATTTCCGGGATTGCCTATTCATTGAATTTCGAGACTGTCTCACAATTCTCCGCTTTCTTTACAAAAAAAGAGGGCATATCGCCCTCTGTGTTCAGAAAGAGGAGCCTACAATGAAAACAGATCTGTCAGCAGGAACAAACAATTTAATATAGGTTGCATCCCCTTCATAACGGCATTGAACCTCAGATACATTTCCATTATGTGGGTTGAATAACCGGAGACGCAATTTCCCGCGCAATCTAATTTCCACAAGGCTATCTGTTGTTTTCAAGTTGGCAAAATGATTTTTTTGTTTACAAAAACGACATTTATAATCAAAAAAAACACAGGACCGAATTACGTTCCCGTAATTTCAAATCCTGTGCTCTGTTGTGCTTAATCATTATTCTGAGAATGCCGGGTATCCCGGGTTCTGTGTCAGGTTCGGATTAACCTGCCAAGCATCCTGTGAAATCGGCAACAACTTCAGGTGTTCATCCGTCAAGCGGTCGCAATTTGATTCAGGCCACATGCCTGTTTCGTAGCAACCGAAGCGGATATCATCCTGACGAGACATAGCTTCCCATGCAAATTCCAAACGACGCTCAAGCTGTACATCGTCCAATGTAACTGTCGAATAGTTGTGGTCCGCATTGCCGTAAGCGCGTTCGCGGATGGCATTCACCAATGTAGTGGCTTCGCCTGCACTGCCTGCACCACGGAGCAGGGCTTCTGCCTTCATCAAATAAATATCCGCATAACGGAAGATGTGGAAATCGTTTTCCATCGCCGAAGTCAGGTCAGATGTGTACATCCATTTCCAGCAACGCCCACCATCTTCTTGTTCTACATAACCCCAATTCGTACCGGCATATTCGGAACCCGGAACCATCGTAACATCTACCGTATGAATCAACGGACGACCATGGTCGGTCATCAAAGCTGCGCCGGTGTTAGCATCATACGATTGCCCTAACATGAAAGAGGCTTCGCGACGTGGGTCATCTTCCGGGAATAGTTTCACATAACCCGGTTGTGCGCATACACCATTATTACCTTGGAAGTTTGCCCCGAATACTGCACCGTCTTTATAATGCAACGTGTTGTAATGGAAGCCGTTTGTATTCTCCGTATCCGAAGCAGAGAAGGCACAAGCAAAGATAGCTTCTCTCGAATTATTATTGGAGATAGAGAAATTATCGGTCCAAACCGGCTCGAGGATATACCCCATCGCCATTACCTTGTCGCAATATTCAACTACCTTCTGATAGTTGTTTTCGCTGGTCGTAACACCCCAAGCGTCGGCGTTCAGATACAACTTAGCCAATAGCGTATAAGCTGCGCCCTGCGTGAAGCAAGCGTAATTTTCTTGTGTCGGCTCCGGGCATTGGTCTTTGATTTCGTTCAATTCCTGAACCAGCCAATCAAATACTTCCTGGCGTGGTGTGCAGCTGGGTAACACTTTGTCTGTCGGGTTATATTCGGTCAGCAAAGGAATATTTCCCCAGAAATCCATCATGACATAAATCCAGAATGCGCGGATACCGCGGACATCGGCAGTCTTGGTCGTCTTTTGTTCATCCGTCAAAACCGTAGAATTTTGAATCGTATAAACCGCCGCGTTGCAAGCACCGATAGACTCGGTTGCCGCATTCCACGAACCCTTGATGGCAGAAATCTGCGAGTTGAAATTATGTGTATATAACAGATAGTACTGACCGCCATCGTACCAGTCACCGCCTCGGCGGGTCGGTGTTACCGCCATAGAACCAATATTTTCAGAAAGATAGAAGAAATTGTTCGGCCAATATCTTCTCAAGGTGTTATGGACGTTACCGACCAAGGCATTGATTTCGACTTCCGTTTTACCGAAATCGTCTCCCGGCAGCTTGTCATAAACCGTTTCGTCCAAGTCCATGCAGGAAGGCATTGAGAAACAAAGTGCCGCACCAGCTAACAATGATATAATAGTTTTCTTTTTCATAAAACAAAATCGAATTAGAATGTTAAATTAACACCAAAAGTAAACGAACGAGATTTCGGGAAATAGTTACGCGGTTCGATACCCGGAGACAAACCGGCATCATCATCGGATGCTTCGCCACGGAAGTTCTCCACTTCAGGGTCAAGGCCCTTATAACCGGTAATCACGAACAGGTTCTGAGCAGCTACATAAATACGTGCCTTTTCCAACCAATCGATTTTCTTTGTGTTAAAGGTATAACCGATAGACATATTATCCAAACGCATGAAAGATGCATCTTCAATATAGTAAGAACAAACTTTAGAGTTATCGTTCAAGATTGCTAAATCATCATTTTTCATCGCATTTGCACCATCAATATAGGTATTGTTTCCGTATGCAGCCAACGGGTTGTTCAATACTTTGTTGCCGATTGTACCACGGAAGAAGATGCTGGCATCCCAGTTGCCCCAAGAGAAGGTGTTGTTCCAACCGAAAGTCAAGTCGGGTTGTGCATCGCCGCAATAGGTACGGTCGCCTTCTGCACCGGCTACACCGTCGCCGTCCAAATCTTCATAGATAAACTTACCGTTTTCATCGATACCCAAGCATCTCGGGACATAGAACTGGCCGATTGGGTGTCCAACTTCCAAGACGTGAGAAGTCTGGTTAGACTGACCGCGAATCCATGGGTCGCCGACATAAATCTTACCTGTAGAGAACAATTCATTCGAAAGTTTGGTGATTTCGTTCTTGTTATGTGCCAGGTTCAGCGACATATTCCAAGTAAATTTCTTATTACGGATGATGTCCATGTTCAACAATACTTCCACACCGGTATTCTTCATATCACCCACATTCGCCATGATGGTATTGTAAACGTAAGTCGGGGTCGATACGCGGTAGCGATACAACATATCGGAAGTACGTTTGTCATACCATTCGATTGTACCGTTCAAGCGGCTATCGAACAAGGTGAAATCCAAACCGATATTCAACATCGAAGTCTGCTCCCACTTCAAATCCGGATTGGCATTCTGTGTCATCTCGAAGGCCGTTGGCAGGGAGCCATTGCTATAATAGGTTCCGGCAGCAGAATACAAGTCCATTGATTTATAGGGTTGCAAACCATCCTGGTTACCGGTAACACCATAACCGGCACGAAGCTTCAAGTCGTTTACCCAATCCACATTTTCCATAAATGATTCCTGAGAGATACCCCATGCAGCAGATACGGACGGGAAGATACCCCATTTGTGATTGGCTCCGAACTTGGAAGAACCGTCTCGACGAACCGTTGCGGTAATCATATATCTTTCTTTATAGCTATAATGGGCACGAGCAAAGAGAGAAATCAATTTATATTCATTGCGGCTGGAAGTTACCTCACCAATATCCAATTTATTACCGGTTTGGATATTATCGGCACCCATTGATGCTACTGCGAAATTTGTAGCCTCTGATTTCTGGTCAGCATATTCATTGCTTTCCCAAGAATAACCTATGATAGCATCAATCTTATGCTCCTCTTCCATACCGAATGCCTTGTTGTAGTTGGCAGTCCATTCCAACAAGTTACGATCCCAAGCGCGGTTGCGGCGGATAGCCAAACCGTTGTTATCATCACCGCGTGAGTTAGCCGGGTCTTGCCATTCGCTATAGTCGGCATTGAAACGGCTCTTATATAATTGTACTTTGGTAGTTAAGCCATCGATAATGGTAAATTGTACGTCACCTGCGCCATAGAAGTAGTTGTTGCGGGATTTCCGATAGTTCTGGTCCTGATTCTGCACAGGGTTACCTTGGTCGTACACCGCATTAGCCGTTGTGAAGTAAGAACCATCCGCATTATATACCGGATAAACCGGAGGCATATTATACGCAAGGATAAAGTCATCGCCGAACGGCATCTGCATATCGGTCAAAGTAGCCGAACCGGTCAATCCAATGCGTAAACGGTCGTTGATGGCACGTTGCTGGAACTGGAAACGGAAGCTATGGCGCGTCATAAAGTTGTTGCGAACCACACCGTTACGATCCATATAGGTATAAGACGCACGATAATTACTCTTTGATGTACCTCCCGACAAAGATAAAGCATGCTGTTGGGAAATACCGGTCTGCAACATTTCACCGAACCAATCTGTATCTGCATTATAACCATCGAAAGCAGAAATATCTTTGCCTAATGCGGCATTCATGTCGCGCCATTCCTGCGCGTTCAACATATCCGGTTTGTTGGCAGCCACAGAAGCCGTCAGATAACCGTCATAATTGATGGTCGTCTTCGAACCGGAACCGCGCTTGGTGGTAATCAAGATGACACCGCCGGCAGCACGAGAACCGTAGATGGCTGCAGAAGAGGCATCTTTCAAGACAGAGATAGATTCGATATCGGAAGGAGAAACGGTAGACATATCACCTCCGGGGATTCCATCGATAACAATCATCGGGCCTTGGTCGTTCTGCAACGTCGAAGTACCACGCAACTGGATTTGTGCGCCACGGGTAACATCGCCCGAACCGGTGGTAATCGTCAAACCAGCCACTTTACCTTGCAACAGGTCGGAAGCATCGCGGGTAACCCCCTTGTTGAAGCTCTCTTCCGATACGTTCGCCACCGAACCGGTAATCTCCTTACGGCTCTGCGTACCGTAACCGATGGCTACAACTTCGCCCAGGTTGACTACTGATGATTGCAACTTGATAGGGATGTTCGAGCGTCCTTTGACCGCTTCTTCCACCGTGTTATATCCTACATAGGAAACTTGAAGGACTACGTTTTTCATGTTTTCCACCGGGATAACATAATTACCGTCCAAATCTGTAATAGTACCGTTGGTCGTTCCTTTTACTACGACATTGGCACCGATGACCGGTTCACCATTTTCGTCCACCACAGTACCTTTAATTGTCCCACTCTGCGCATACACCGCTCCGGTCAGGCAGAAAGACATCAACATTGAGGCCGCTATCGTCCTCGAATGTCTAAAAGAAGGAAACATTTTCTTTTTAAGCATACTCTTTCTTTTAGGTTAACTGAATAATAGTTTGTAAAGATTAGCAAATTCAATAAAGATGACTAAAATTCAGAAGAATCGCTCCAAATCCAAATCTTTATTAAATCGTTGTAAATTTAATACTAAGAAACGAAAAAACAAAAACATTTTGGCATATTTTTTTCAACATTTTTTATTTCACTTCCTATCTCCTTGTATTTCTGACAGTTCCTCTCTCCCTCCAAAAAATAAAGAAATTTAGCAAAAAGCTTTCGAACTTTCCTTTTGTTTCAAGGGATGAAACTGGAGTTTCATCCCTTGAAACAAAAGTTTCGCCCCTTGAAACTTTTTTAGAAGCTGTTTGGAATTTATTCCAGCTTTTTATAAAGAATGTTTTCGAGGATTTTTATTTGTTCTTATGAGGAGCATAGCGGGCTA
>DWYO01000204.1 GCA_019118725.1 Candidatus Parabacteroides intestinavium
AAATGATGTTTTTTCAAGAATAAAAAAATCGAAGGATAACCCCATAAGTATGAATGAATAACCCTCAAAAAAAGGCTCTCTCAACTCAACGAGAGGGCCTTTGTTTTAAACAAAGCCTCCATCGGGGCCGATATATCGCCCAAATAAGAGGGTTAATTTGACATTTTGACAAATTGATAGTCAAAAGGCGATTAGAAATAAATGACATTTTTGTTGCATAATTCATACAAAATTGCGAATATTGTGTGACATTTCTATTACGTCAGAATGACACAATAGCGATTCAAAAAAAACAGATAGACTTAAAGCCCATAAAAAACATAATGAACATACTTGTTATTACAGGAAGTCCGCATAAAAAGGGAACTTCGTCCTTATTGGCAGATCAATTCATAGCCGGAGCGTCCGAAGCCGGCCATCATATCTCACGTTTCGATACGATATTCCACGTAACGCAACCCTGTCTGGCGTGTAATTATTGCCGGAAAAACCTCAACAAATGTATTCAGGAGGATGATATGGAAATCATCTGGGATAAGGTAATTACCGCAGACCTGATTGTATTTGTCACGCCTTTGTACTATTTTGGCATGTCGGCGCAACTCAAAAAGGTAATAGACCGTTTCTATGCCATCAATGATTTGTTGAGAAGCAAATTGAAGAAGGTCATTCTGCTTGCCACCTGTGCGGAAAAGGAGAGCTGGGCAATGGATGCGCTCGTGGCTCATTTCAAGGCTATCTGCCGCTATTTCCAATGGGAAGAGGCCGGAAAAATCCTGGCGTTCGGCATGTCTGAACGTAAAGATATCGAAGCCTCCGAATATCCCGCGATGGCATACGCTTTAGGTAAATACATCCAATAATTCTTTTACCATGAAAAACAGGAAATATCTATCTATCGCCCTGACGCTTTGCGCGTGCATGGGCATTCAGGCCCAGCAGGATTCTATTGTCCCCTTTGATAAAGCCTATAAGCGGGTCTATCCGATTCAGAAGATCCGGGGAGAAAAACCGGTAATTGACGGGAAGCTGGACGAAGATTTATGGCGTAACCAAGGGGTATGGTCCGAACGTTTCGTGCAAATCATTCCTTATGAGCGGGCAATATCCGACTCTCCGACACGTGTGAAATTGTTTTATGACGATAAAAATATCTACGTAGGCGTTTATTGCAAAGATGCGCAACCCGAAAAGATGAACCGGTTCATCGGAAACCGGGATGACAATAGCCTGGGAGACTTGGTCAGCATTGCTTTCGACACCTATCATGACTTTCGTGCCGCGCCCGAGTTTAATGTAAATTTGGGCGGGAACAAGACCGATCTGGTGGTAACGGACAAACTGGCCATTAATAAAAGCTGGAATGCGGTCTGGGAATGCAAGACCCATATAAACCGGCCCGATTCGAGCTGGACAGCCGAGTTCCGGATTCCCTTCAGCCAATTGCGCTATAATCAGTTTTCGCCAGACGGGATCTGGGGGCTGCACGTACGCCGGATCATCCGTCGGAACAACGAAGTGCAGAATTGGAGCATGATCCCCCTGAAGAATAACGGACATGTCTTTTCGTTCGGGGAAATGCACGGTATGGATAGTTTGCCCAAACCTAAAGGCATCGAGTTTCAGCCCTATATCATGGGGAAATACCGGAATGAGCCTGAAATAGCGGGAAGCCCCTATCAGACCGGTCATGCATGGGGCGGGAATATCGGACTGGACGCAAAGCTGGCCCTATCCGATTTCACCTTAGACCTGACCATAAACCCCGATTACGGGCAAGTAGAGCTTGACCCGTCGGTGATGAACCTGACCGCATACGAGACTTTCTATGAAGAGAAACGCCCTTTCTTCCTGGAAGGAAAGCATATTCTGGATTTTACGCTGGGGAATGAAAATGACATGATGTTTTATACGCGGCGTATCGGAGCTTCTCCCTCCTATACCCCGGAGAACATTGATAATCAGAATCGGTATGCCGAAACCAAAGAGAACATTCCGATTATCGGAGCCTTGAAACTGACCGGGACCAACCGGCGCGGCGTGACAATCGGTGTCATACAGAGCGTAACGGCCCGCTCATCCGCCAAGGTGTGGGATAACGGAACGGAAAGCCGGACGATTGTCGAACCTCTGACCAACTATACGGTGGCTCGCCTCCAGAAAAACTGGAAGGGAAACACGCTTCTGGGAGGAATGCTGACTTCGGTAAACCGGGCTTTGGAGGAACCCTATTTAAAGGATTTCTTTGTCCGCAACGCCTTTACCGGTGGTATAGATTTTGCCCAGTACTTCAAAAACCGTCTGTACTATATCGAGGCCAAAGGTATGTTCAGCAGTTTGCAAGGGAGCCAAAAGGCCATCGCACGCCTGCAACAAAACGCGGTACATTATTATCAACGCGAATCATCGGCCGATTATTTGCAGGTCGACCCTACCCGAACCTCCCTAAACGGTACGGGAGGTTATGTAAAGGCAGGACGGAAAGGAAACGCGAAATGGACCTTCTCGGAAATGTATAGCTGGTCTTCTCCCGGTTTCGACTTGAATGACATCGGGTATCTAAAAGAAACGGATTACCAAAGCAATATATCGGAAATAGCATTCCGGCAAACGGATATCTGGAAGCTTTTCCGCTACAATGCCTTTACCTTGTCCCAAAAGAATATGTGGAACTATGGGAAACAGGCCATTTATAATGATGTCGCTTTCCGGTGGCAAAGCATGACAATGAACCGTTTCGAATGGGATATCAAAGAAACCTTCTTATTCAATCAGCTGGATACGCGTCTTTTACGCGGAGGACCGGATGTGCGGATCGACCCGTCCTTGTCTACCTCTGTCAAATTCAATACCGATAAGGCCAGACGTGTATTGGGAACATTCCAATACACGGGTAATCATAACCTCTCCGGATATAGCCAGTATAATACCGTCAGTCCGACCCTTACCTTCCGGATCGGGAATCACTTGTATTTGTCCGGAAAAGTAGATTATTCTTGGAATACCGATGAGAACCAATACATCACTACCCTCACCGGTACATCTTCGAACCCCCGTTATATCTTGGGCCGGATGAAGCAAAAGACCTATGGACTGACATTGAATATGCAATTGAACCTGACTCCGGATATTTCCATTCAGTTCTATGGAGCACCTTTTACCTCGACTGTAAAATATGACCGGTTGAAGGAGGACCTGGCTACGACCTCCCCTAATTATGAGGAACGGTTCCGCCTGTTCACGCCAGACGAAGTAACGACCAAGGAAGGCATGTATCATTTTCCGGGCGGAAAGGTCGAGCAAGGGTTTAGCTTCAATGAGTTCCGTTCCAACTTGGTGGCCCGCTGGGAATACCTGCCCGGTTCGACCCTCTATTTCGTTTGGGAGCACCGTATGTCGAATAGAGACAGCTATTCCATTGACGGATGGGGGAAGAATCTGGACCGGATGTTCGGCATCCCGTCTACCAATACATTCATGATCAAAATAAATTATTGGTTTACTATCTGAGGGACAGGTCTGATAGAAGATGACTTACGACAAAAAGAAAGATTTTCTTTTTTTATTCGAATTTATTCGTTTATATTTGTATTCAAAATAAAGGGAACTTCTTTCATCTGTCGATTAAGTTATTTACGGAATGATAAAGAAAAATGTCTATAAAATTTTACGTTGGGGAACAAAAATAAAAAGTACAAGACTAAAGCTGCTCGGCATTTGGTTGCTTCATTGTTCTCACAAACGCTATATAGGCATCTTCTTTGATCCCATATTGGCTTGTAATCTGAGATGCAAGATGTGTTATTTCAGTGATCCCGAAAAAAGAAAAACGTATCGTGGCTCTTTTACCCAGGAAGAGATAATACGTATAGCCGAATCCCTTTTTCATCGGGCTTTAAAGCTCCAAATAGGTTGTGGAGCTGAACCCACTCTTTATAAAGAGCTAGATGAGATAATTGCGCTGGGGAAACGATATGGCATTCCGTATATATCCTTGACCACCAATGGGAATCTTTTAACGAAAGAAGCCTTGGAAAAAGCAATTAGAGCCGGATTGGACGAATTGACTCTTTCGGTTCATGGGTTGACCCGCGAAACGTATGAGTTCATGATGACGAACGGTAAATTCGAGCTGCTCCTGCGTTTGTTAGCTGATATAGAGGAAATGAAGAAGAGATATCCCCATTTCAAGTTACGCATCAATTACACAATTAATCCAGATAATATGGACGAATTGAAATACTTGTGGACTGTCGTCAAAGAAATGGACATATTGCAATTACGCCCGATCCAGAAAATAGGTGATAGCGTTTATCAAAATTTCAATAGGGAATATCTCTATACGCATTATGATGACATCATTAATCCGATAAAACAAGAATGTCAAAGGAGAAATATAACCTATTTGATTCCGGAGAAAGAGAATCTGGGAACTTTAGAGGAAGATAAAAATGATGATCGCATAGAGCAGGCTACCTATTGCTATGTATCGCCTCGCGGATGCTGGAAAGATGATTTTGATTTCCGAAAGGATACCTTCGAATCGTATGCCCGGCGGACCCACCTGGGCAGGCATTTATTGACGGGTCTATTGCATAAAGCAACTAAGAAAAAAGTGGACACAACACGAAAAATGAACTATAACATCAATTAATTATGGCATTAC